>NC_023136.1 GCF_000511355.1 Leisingera methylohalidivorans DSM 14336
TCCTGTGTTGCGGATCGATTGGGCAGGCCGCGCCAGCCTCGCGGTTCCCATCTGTGACCGCAAGATGAGAAACCGCGACAGTGTCAATGGGCTGCGAGCGAATGCCGACGGCAAGAGAATGGCAGAAACGAGCCCGGCGCGCCCTCAATGACCATGATCCAGTTGAGCTGATCGGCAACCTCATGATCGGCGTCATTTGAGGGGCAGGCCGATGTCCGGGCCTGACAGCCGGCTGCGATGAACGTCTCGTTCGACGCCCTGAAGCCAGTGCTGAGGTCTGGGAGGCCAGCGTCATAACTGCGCCAGGCTTTCGCGTAGATGCTGCATTTTTCGAGAGACCAGGCATCGAGCGCTGCAAGCGGGGAGGGGCAGGCCAATTGCAGGGCGAGCCCAAAGAACACCTTCTTCATACACGGAAACTTCCTAAATTGTTGCCGCCGCTTTCTGGGTCAAGTGGCGGCGCAATCCATCCTACTCCTGATCTGCCAGCACGCGCTGAATGAAGGCGTACGTCGCCCGGATGCGGGCTTCGTTCGGGATGTTCCGGTTTGCCAGAACAGCCACCCCCAGCTCCTCTCCCGGCAGGAGGGCAACATAGGCTCCAAATCCATTGGTCGCCCCGGTTTTGTTGAGGATGACGTTTTTTTGCGGCGGCAAAGGCGGATCGAGCGTCTCCATCGGCTGCGGCTTCAGGATATAGGCGTAGCTGTTGCCCTTGATCATCTGTTCCACGCTGACCGGCCAGGGATACTGCTCCCAGATCATGTTCTGAACGTAGGCGTCTGTTTGCGCCAGCCCCTGGCGGGTTCTTTTCAAAGCGGCGTTGAGGTCGTCCGAGGCATCGGCGTGCCCAATGTTAAGCTCCAGGAAACGCACCATGTCGCGCGCGCTGGATTTCACGCCATAGGCTTCGGCGTCCAGAACCCCGGGATTGACCCGGATCGGAAGGTCCGTCTTGCGGTCGTAGCCATACGCATAGCGCTCCAAGGATTTTTCAGGGACATTCACCCAGGTGCTTTGCAGGCCCATTTCCTGAAACAGATCCTGCTCGACCGTATCCGCATACCCCATGCTCAAGACATTGGCTGTGATATGCCCCAAGAGACCGATGCTGATATTCGAGTAGCTTCGGGAGCCTGTGTCGCTTGGCTGCCAATCGGCCAGCCACTCCACGAGGCCTTCGGAGCTCGCTACGGTTTCAGGCACCTGCAGTGGCAGCCCTCCGGAGTTGTGAGTTGCGAGATCCATCAGCGACAAGTCCCCGAAAGCAGTGCCATCAAGGTCCGGCAGCCGTTCGGAAACCTGCTCGTTCAGGTCCATATCGCCGCGTGCTTCAGCCAGGGCGGCCAGGCTGACGTTGAACAGTTTGCTCACCGATCCAAGCTCGAAAAGCGTATCCGGAGACACGGCAGTATTGTCCTCACGGGAGGCAAGGCCTGCCGCATAATAGTAGGTCTGCCCGCGGTGCGTCACACCGACAACCAGCCCGGGCACGTTGTATTCTTCGATAACGGCAGCGAAGCTGCTTTCAGCCAGCTCTTGCATTTGTGCGTCGGTCCAGGGCGCGGCGGTAAGCGCAGCTGGGAGAGACAGCAGCGTGATTGCTGCGGCTGTAAAAAATTTCATGTCTGCCTCATTACTTGAGCCCTCACATGGGCAGGAGCGGCTCTACAGGCAGAGATCGCACCACTCAAACGAGAAATTGTTGCTCGCGCTATTAGATTTTCTATACCCATGCTGGCGTTGCATCAGCATCCGAGACTGACTTGCGGCAGCGCAGAGGGCAGCCAAGTTCGGTGGGGCTTGAATGGCGGCTTCCGGTGTTGCGGAATGGTTGGCTCGCGCGCGCGGCGAGCTACCGCTTCTCTCCCCTCCTCTGAACGTATCGCGACCGCAACGAAAACTGAGCACCCGCAGCGAAAGCCCGAAAGGTCCCGCAGTTTGTGAGCCGACCAGTTCGAAAATCTCGCAGTCACAGCGAATGGCAGGAATGGTGGGCTGCGCCGTAGCAGAAAACCTCGGCTGGCTGCTTCAAACGGTCGAGGTTTGCAAAGGGCGCTTCCTGCGCTTCGCTGACCTTCAAGCAAGGCGCGGCATCGCCAGGGACGGCTGAGCAGACTTGAAGGTCAGCTCTCGGGAAGGCTTTCGCGCGTGCAGCAGAGGCATCGCCGGCCTTGCATGAATGTCGTGTTTGGGCTGCATGCGGGTCTTTGCCGCGCTCGTCTTGAACGCCTGTTCTTGTGTCGGCAAATCCCGAGCTTTCGGCTCGTGACCGGGCTCTATCCGGATACCGACTGCATCGGCATCCGGACGGAACCTGGATAGCTCAATCTCCCTGCGGCCTGGGAGCGGCGGAACGCGTCTCGTTCCGAGCCACTTTCCACCGCGGCCACAAGTCGTTTGCACTACCCAGGTTCCGCCCCGGGGGGGGACGATCCCTTTTGCGGGAACTAGGCTGGACAGTCTCGCCTGGGCAGCTGCGCCTCCTGCAAGAGACATTAGAAATCCGCGTGTAAACAGGCGTGCAATTCTGGCCCCGTAGAGGGGTGATCGGCTTCCAGAAATGCCCCCCCTTAACATTGATGGTCATGATGCTCCCGTGGTTATCGGGGAGCACAGTGTGGGATGATGGTTGTGGAGACGATTGCGAATATCCGGCGGGCATATTTTCAGGATAAGAAGTCGATCAAGCAGATCTGCCGCGAGCTGCGGGTGTCGCGGAACACAGTGAGGAAGGTAGTCCGGTCCGGTGTGACTGCGCTCACCTAAGAGCGGACTGTTCAGCCGCTTCCAAAGCTTGGCCACTGGAGGGATGAGCTTGACGGCATGCTAACTGAGAACGCCAAGAAGCCCAAGCGTGAGAGACTGACCCGCATCCGGATTTTTGAGGAGCTCCGGGCTCATGGATACGGCGGCGGCTATGATGCGGTTCGGCGTTACGCGGCCACGTGGTCCAGGGAAGAGCGGGAAGCGTCGGCCGCTGCCTACAGTCCCCTGATCTTCGATCCGGGCGAGGCCTACCCTCCTCACCCCGCTGATCCTGTCATCTCTCAAGCCGCGCAAGAAGGAATACGTGCTTCATGATGCCCAGTGCGACGGCCTGGCCCTGCGTGTCCAGCCCGGCGGCGCCAAGTCCTGGGTCTGCTGGCAGCGGGACGCGGGAAAACCCGGCGTGTCACCTTGGGGCGTTTTGAGGACATGGAAATCTGCGAGGCACGCGAGGCCTTCCATGCGCACAGAGGCACAGGACAACAGCCCCCTGCCCCGGAGCAGCGCAACACACTCACCTTCTCGGCACGCTGCACCGCCTTCCTGGATGCCAAGCGCGGGATCTATGCCAATTCCACGCTTTCCGCCCTGGGCTACTATCTGGACACACACCTTCTTCCCGCCTTTGGCCGGCGGAGAATTGCGCGGATCACAACGCCCGAGATCGCGGAATGGTTCTATTCCTATTCCCGCTCCAGGCCGGGCGGCGCCAACCAGGCGCTCCGGCACTTCACGACAATACTGAACTGGGGCCGGGAAGCAGGACTTCTTCCGGCGGATTTGCCCAATCCGGCAGCGCCTCTGCGTTTCAACCGGCGCTTGGCGCGCGGGCGCATGCTGAGCAGCGGCCAGCTTCGGCGGCTGGCCGTCGTGCTGGACTCTGCCTCCTCCAAACAACGGGACGCTGCGGACGCGATTTGGCTGATGCTGCTGACCGGCTGCCGCTCCGGCGAAATCCTGCGGTTGAGATGGGACGAAGTCCAGAAAGACAGGCTCGCCCTCCGGCGCACCAAAACAGGCCCGCGCGAGGTCAATCTGAGCGATGCTGCAATCCAGTACCTTGACCGGCTGCGAAAACACCGCCGGTCCAGCTACGTATTCCCGGCGCGGCGGACTAAGCAGCCGCATCGCATATCAATCGACCACGCTTGGCAAACCTTCAAACACCTGGCCGGATTGCCCGACGGGATCCGGCTGCACGATCTCCGCCACACCTATGCCTCCCACGCCATCATGTCGGGCGAAATCCTGCACATGACTGGCAAGCTGCTTGGCCACAGGTCACCGGACAGCACCGAGCGTTACGCCCATCTTGATGCAAGTTACCTGGCCAAGGCTACAGACAAAGTGGCTGGGAAAGTCGATGGGCTGTTAAGCGGTTATCCGCAATCTCTCGCCCAGCTGAGTGGTCTTCTGGACAATTTGTGGGCACGAACTCGACGAGAGCGCTCGCGGGCTAACGTTTTCACACAGCCTCGGCTGGCTCCCGTCATGCCAGGGAGCACCCGGGATCCACTCTGGTCTTCCAGGGCGGTGGTCTAGTCGCCGCGACGCCGCAAGGCGGCAGTTGATCCCAAAGTGCCGGATGCTGCGTTTTGCACGAATGTCAGATTCTCTGAAAAAACCGCAACGTGACAAAATCAAACACAGCTTCGCTAGGGGGGCAGCACACTCGTTTTTAGTGTTTGGTGACTTTTCCGACTGCGACAAAAAAACAACCGTTTGGAGCAACTCAAAATTCAACGTCGCAGCTATGCTACGCTTGATGCGCTAGCCGTACCCTGGACCTCCGGGGTGTTTCTGTTGGAGGCATAGGGCACCAAAGCCAGCATCAAATCACGCATTTCGATCTTCCCCGCGACCTGCCCCTCCCGGAGGACTCTTACCGAGACATCGGCGCGCCCGCCTGCTGTTCTGATGACAGTTTCAAGAGTGTCCTGCCAGTCGACTTCTCCGGCAACGGTTCCCACCGGAGCCCCCGCAACGGCGATGGTTCCGGCCCGCAGCACCCGCGCGCGGTTGATGTCACCCACAAAGGCTTCGATATACGGGTCGCCCGGGTTCATCACAATCTCTTGCGGAGAGCCTTGCTGTACAACAGCGCCGTCCTTGAGGATCACCAGATGATCGGCAAGCTTCAGCGCCTCATCCAGGTCATGCGTAATGAAGATGATCGTTTTGTGCAGTTCAGTTTGAAGTTCAAGAAGCAGATCCTGCATGTCGGTCCGGATCAGCGGATCCAGCGCCGAGAAGGCTTCGTCCAGCAGCATGATGTCGGTATCTGCGGTCAGCGCACGGGCAATGCCGACACGCTGCTGCATCCCGCCTGATAGCTGATTGGGATAGCGGTTTTCGAACCCGGACAAGCCGACACGATCAAGCCATTTGCGCGCTTCTGCCTCCCTTTTTTCCCGCTCGACCCCCTGAATGCGCAGCGCGGTTGCCGCATTTTCCAGCACGGTCTTGTGGGGCAGCAGGGCGAATTTCTGGAACACCATGGACATGGACGTGCGCCGTATGCCGCGGAGGCTAACCGGGTTCAGATCCGTGACATCCTGCCCGTCCAACAGGATTTCTCCAGCGGTTGGCTCGATCAAGCGGTTCAGGTGCCGGATGAGAGTGGATTTCCCAGAGCCTGACAGCCCCATGATGACGGAAATTTCCCCGGCTTGCATGTCAATATTGATGTCCCGCAGCCCCAGCACATGCTGGTGCCGTTCCAGGAGCTCCGGTTTGCCAAGGCCCTGATCCCGCACCAAGGGCAGAACGGCTTTCGGGTTGGAGCCGAAGATCTTGTACAAGTTCCGGATCTGAATTTTGGGTGTCGTCATTTGAGTCAATCCGTCTTGTGCGTTGGGTCAATGCGTTGCAGGGCTGCTTTGGAGCAGCGGTCCAGCACCACCGCCAGCAAAACAATACCGAAGCCAGCGACCAGTCCAACGCCCAGTTCCAGGTTGCGTATTCCCCGCAGGACAAGCACGCCGAGACCGGGAGCGGAGACCAGAGACGCAATCACCACCATTGCAAGGCTCATCATGATCGTCTGGTTCACCCCGGCCATGATATTGGGCAGGGCAAGGGGCAGTTGCACACCATACAGTTTTTGCCGGTCTGTCATTCCGAAGGCGTCGGCGGCCTCGATCACGTCTTTCTCGACCAGCCGGATGCCCAGGTCGGTCAGCCGGATCACGGGGACAATCGCGTAGAGGATGATCGCGATGCCATACAGCTTTGGCTCGGTCACGGAAAACAGGAAGATCAGCGGGATCAGATAGACGAAACTCGGCAGCGTCTGAAGCATGTCGAGGATGGGGAGCATAATCTGCTGCATCCGGTCGGACCGGGACATCATGATGCCAATCGGCACACCGAACAGAACACTGAACCCGGTGCAGACAAATATGATCGACAGCGTCTGCAAGGCGACATCAAGATGGTCGATCACGCCGAAGAACAGGAAGACAGACGCGACAAAGACCGTGATGCTCACGGTGCGCGTGGCCAGCCAGGTCGCCAAGACCAGAAGCGGGATCAGAATCCACCAGGGTGTGGCCATGAAGGTAAAAAGCGCCCCTTCCAGTATCCACGACAACGGCTGGGTCAGCGGGTCAAGGACAAACTTGAGGCTGTCCTTGATGGAAAGGAAACCTTGCTCGACGCTGATCGTCATGTCCCGGGTTTGGGGAAAAGCGTTGCAGGCCTCGTGAAGGGTGTCCAACGAAGGAAACGGGAGTGTCCCGGAACTCTCCGCATTGCCTTCATTGGTCTGGGCTAGCAATTGGGCCATGCTCATCGGCGAATCCGCCGCATCGGCATCGCACCAGTCACGCAATCCCAACCGGTCAAACAGTTTCTCGTAGCTCGTCACGCTTTGGCCCCTTAACAGATCTTCAAATGAGCGTGCCGCCGAGCACTGGTTGCCGGGGCACGCTCGTGCGTTGCTTTAATTCAGGATCGCGGTCAGCTTTGCGCGGGCGTCGTCGTTCAGCCAGCCGCTCCACTGATCTTTGTTGTTTGTCAGGAAATACACAGCGCCTTCCTCGGCAGAGGCATTGTTGTCTTCCATCCAGGCGAGCACCCCGTTCATCTGGTCGTTGGTGAATGAAATGTTCGACATCAGTTCGGCGATCGCGGGTTCACGCTGCTGGAAATCGGTCGTCGCAGCCGTTTTGACCGCAGCACGCGGATAGGCCGAGACACCGGGTTCCGCGCAGTCCTTGGAACTGTTGCAGTTATGCAGTTCCGCATCATGCGCACCGACATCAACCTGAACCATCGGATATTTGCCCAGAATGGCGGTCGGGGCCCAGTAGAAGCCGAACCAGGGTTTCTGGTCCGCATAGGCCGAGGCGATGGCTGTTGCCAGCGTTTCGCCCGATCCATGGTTGAACACCTCGATCCCCTTGCTTTCCATATCAATGACACGGTTCATGTTGTCATTGACGGTTCGGCATCCCCAGCCATCGGGGCAATTGTCAAACCGGCGGCCGACAAGGCCGGGGTTGGCCAGAATACCGTCCAGGGTGGCCGCTTCGGGATGCGCATCGACCACATATTGCGGCACCCACCAACCTTCGATACCGCCATCTGACAGCACGTCGGCCAGTTCGATCAGCTTACCGTCCGCAACAAGTTCGGCATAAGCTGGGGCAGTATTGACCCAAAGTTCGGTCAGAATGTCAGGAATGCCGGTCTCTGCAACGGAGGTCAAAGCTGTCGGTGTCGAGGATGGAACGGTCGTGACGCTGCACCCATACCCCTGTTCCATCAGGAATTTGGCCACTGAAGTCACGACATTGGCCGAAGCCCAGTCCATTTGCGTGATGGTCACGTCACCGCAGCCTTCGGCCCAAGCCGGCGCAGCAAGGCCCATGGCAAATGCGGATGTCAAAAGCAATCTTTTCATTTCTATCTCCCAAGTTTTTGGCTTGGCACCGCCAGAAGCCCAATCTGCTATGGTTTGCAAAGCTCCCACAGCTTCCTGAAACGGAAGACAACTATTCGATTGATAGGATGATATCTGATCAATAGTATCATAATTTAAAAGTTATCCGATGCAGATCCTTAGAAAGAAAGATCACATGGCCCGCCAACCAGCCCCCAAAGATCTTAGTCTCAAGTGGCTGGAGATTTTTCAGATATGTGCACAGAAAGGTTCGCTTCAGGCGGCATCCGAAGACACCGGACTGACCATCAGTACCGTGTCGCATCATCTGCGCAATCTGGAAGATCATCTTGGGGTCGAGTTGTTCAACCACTCGCGCAGGCCAATGGTGTTGACCCCCAAGGGTCAGGTGTTTCTGCGCAATATAGATGATGCGCTTTATGCAATCCGCAAAGCCAAGGCCGAGGCCTCGGCTGGAAGTATTGCAGACGCAAGTTATCTGAGGATCGGCACGATTGAGGACTTCGACAGCGATATCATTCCGGAACTGGCAGTCTTCCTGTCGGAAAACATGTCGTCCTGCAACTTCATGTATCAAACGGATTCCAGCCACGCGATTATCGAACTGCTGCGCAACCGCCATCTTGATCTGGGGATCACGACCACACCGGATGAAAGGCTGCGCGACCTGCAGGACCGCCCATTGCTGCGTGACCCCTTTGTTGTGGTGCTGCCCCGGTTCAGCGAGCAGTCATTGGCGGATATTGTCGAAGGCCGCACCAAGCTTCCGTTCTTGCGATTTTCAAGCAACCTGATCATCGCAAGGCAGATAGAATCCCAGATGCGGCGCATAGGACTTAGAGCGCTCTCCAACTTTGAATGCAGCAACAACCAAACGCTGATGGCAATGGTTGCGGCGGGCTCCGGGTGGACCATCACCACACCCTTGCTGTTCTCCCGGGCCAAGCGGTTTCAGCCGAAACTTGCTATACACCGGTTCCCCGGCAAGAGCTTTTCGCGCACGCTGGCCATTGTCTCGACCCCCGATTGTTCAAGGTCCGTGCTGGAACTGATCGACAGCCAAATGCGGGGGTTAATCCGGGAGCATGTCATCTCAACGCTGCATCAGCAAACGCCATGGCTTGCTGACAGCTTTAAACTAGTGGACTGACTTCCGCATCAGGATGACAGGATTTTGAACCGGGACCGGATTTCCTGTTCTTGCTCTGGGGTAAGATAGGCCGGGTTGTGGCAACGCAATATCTCACGGGCTTTTATCCTGGCACGCCCCCAGGCATCCTGCGCCCCGTTTTCAGCCCATGTGCGCGGCTCGTCGCGGTCTGCAAGCTTTGGATAGAAGTAGTCGCGCTCCATCGCGGCATATGTATGCTGACCGCCAAGGAAATGGCCCTCTCCCAATACAGCGCCGCAGATGGCCTCGAACCCCAGATTCTCATCCGTCACCTCAATCCCGCGCAGCGCGCGGTAGGTGTTCGAGTGCATTTCATCATCCAGCACGAACCCCTCGAAACTTGCCCCCAACAGCGATGCGGTCATTCCCGAGCTTTCATAGATCAGGTTGCCGCCTGCCAGCGCCGCCGCCATCGAGGTGATGCCCTTTTCCATCCCGTATTGAGCGTCAATGGCCTTGGCGTCCGTCATCGAGCAGGCCACCCCCGACGGCAGGCCCAACCAGTTCGACAGCTGCGCCGAGGCCGCGTTCAGCACCGCGGTCTCGCCGCTGCCGCCGGAAAACGCACCGGTGCGCAGGTCAATCACCAGCGGCCAGTTGGAGAACACCATGGGATAGCCGGGCTGGATGGCGTGTACCATCAGCAGGCTGCCAAGTGTTTCAGCAAGCGATTGCGCCAGAAAGCCGGCCAATGTGGCAGGCGCGGTCGCCCCGGCCTGCGCCGCAGTGATGCAGGAGATCGGAATGTTGTGCCGGATACACTCATACACCACATCCACCGCATCCTCGCCATAGCGCATAGGCGAGATCATCGGGCTGATATGGGCCTTCATAAAGGGGCGCCTGGAAAACTCTCCCGGGCCGCCTGCCGCGATGTCCAGCATCCCGGCAATCGGGGCCACATACTCGGCTAGCGTGAACGAGGTTGCTGTTGGCTTGGAGGTGTTTTTCAGCAGCGCAAAAACCGTGTTGACGTCCAGATCGTAATTGCCGGGCACGTCCGTTGCCACGCAGCAGCGGGTGAACCAGCTGACATTGGCCAGCGTGTCCTGGAGCCGTGTGAAATCATGAAGGTCTTCCAGGGTCGACGGGCGGTAGAGCCCGCTGTCCATATCCAGGGTCTGTACCGCCGCGCCACCGGTGCCGAAATACACTTTGTTGCCACCGACCTCGATCGAGCGCTCCGGGTCGCGGCCATGCAGGATAAAGGTCTTGGCGGCCTGATCAATTGCCTCTTCGACCAATGCAGGCGGGAACAGGATCCGTCCGTTGCCATTGTCGATGGCCCCGATGGCCAGCAGATCGGCGTGCAGCCGGTCCGGCACTTCGCCGATGCCGAGTTTTTCGAGCAAGTCGAGCGCAGTATCGTATATGCGCCGCAAATCAGAATCGCTGAGTGGTTTGTATGCGCCGCCGGCCTGACCAGGCGGGCATGGGTCCACTGCAGGCTTTGCTGCCCGCTGTGCCAGACGCTCCCGGCGCCCGCCTCTCTTTCCACGCTGTACAGCCATATCACGTCCTTTGAAGCAGGTGCTACGGATGCGATCCAATGGCCTTGGCTGCGCTTGGCGCAATGGTCTCTCGATTTATGCTAAAAAATAGAACTCTAAGTTCGAAATTATATGAAAACAGAGCCGTGCAATTGCTCTGAGAGGCAATGTGACGGTGTATCTGGGTCAAATTGTTTCGGAGGCGCTCTTCTATGAAATCCCGTACCAAAGTTGTAGTGATCGGCGGCGGCATCGCCGGCTGTTCCACCCTCTACCACCTCACCCAGGAAGGCTGGAGTGACGTCGTCCTGGTCGAACGCAATGAGCTGACCAGCGGCACCACCTGGCATTCCGCCGCACAAGTCACGAACTTTGGCATGAACCAGACCATGGTCGGCCTCAAGACCCATTCGATCAACCTGTACAAACAGCTGGCTGAAAACCCGGAATACCCAATCAATTACCACCATGCAGACGGCGGCATCCGGCTGGCCAATACCGAAGAGCAGATGCAGGGCTACCGCCACTTCGCCTCCATGGCGCGCGGCATGGATGTGCATCTCGAAGTGATCGACGCCGAGGAATGCGCCCGCCGCCACCCGCTGATCTCTACTGACAATATGATAGGGGGTCTCTGGGACCCGCTGGACGGCGATATCGACCCTGCGCAACTGTGCCAGGCGCTCGCCTACCACGCCCGTAAGGCAGGTGCCGAGGTCTACCGCAATACCCCGGTCACCGCTCTTACCCAGCACAAGGACGACACCTGGACCGTGCACACGGAACATGGTGACATCGACTGTGACATCGTGGTGAACGCCTGCGGCTACCGGGTGAACGAGGTTGGCGCGATGATGGGGGTGCACCACCCGGTCGCCTCGATGGAGCATCAGTATTTCCTGACCGAAGACATCCCCGGCATCATTGACGCGGGCCACCGGATGCCGCTGATCCGCTGCCCGATCAGCGACTACTACAGCCGCCAGGAAAAGAACGGGCTGCTGATCGGCTTCTACGAGCAGGACTGCAAAACCTGGGGCATGGACGGGATCGACCCGAACTTCGTGAACGCCCTGTGCCCCGATGATCTGGAGCGTGTGATGGACGTGCTGGAGGGCGCTTTTGAACGGATGCCTGCGCTGCGCGAAACCGGGATCCGGTCCATTGTCAACGGCCCGATCACCTATACCATCGACGGCGCGCCGCTGATCGGCCCGATCCCGGGTAAGCGCAACGCCTTCTGCGCTATCGGCCTGCGCGCGGGCTTGGGCGAAGGCGGCGGCCACGGCTGGCTGCTGGCGCAGCAGATTGTGCATGGCGAGGCCTGCTATGACACCTGGTGCATCGACCCGCGCCGCTTTACCGGCCACACCAATGTGGAGCTGACGGCGCTGAAAGCGATCGAGGATTACCAGAACGAATTCCGCTTCCACTTCCCGCATGAGCACCGCCCCGCCGGGCGTCCGGCCAAGACCACGCCGCTGACCCCTGTGCTGGCAGCCGAGGGTGCGGAGTTCACTGTCGTAAACGGCTGGGAGCGGATGGACTACATCAAGCCCGCGCCGGATTTCCACCCCTCGCTGACTTTCAATTTCGACGAGGCCTTCGGCATCGTCGCAGAGGATGTGAAGAACGTGCAGGAAAACGTCGGCCTGTGCGAAGTGAACGGCTTCAACCGGTTTGAGATCACCGGCGACGGCCGCCACAGCTTTCTGGACCGCATGTTCTGCGGCGCCGTGACCAAGCGCGACGGCCGGGTCGGGCTGGGCTATCTGCTGAACCGTCATGGCATGGTCAAGGGCGAGGCGACGATTGCCAACCTGCCGGCATCCGACCGGGGCGCGGCGCGGGTCTGGTACGGGTCTGCGGCGGCCAGTGAATATCACGACATGGACTGGCTGCAGCAGCATGTCCGTGCAGATGAGGACGTGCAGATCCGGTCGCTGACCAATGAGCAGACCATTCTGGTTCTGGCAGGCCCCAAGGCGCGCGATGTGCTGTCGGCCTGTTCCCGCGGCGATTGGTCTAAAGAGGCGTTCCCGTGGCTGTCGGTGCGCGAATGCTTCATCGGGTTCTCGCCGGCGACCGTCCTGGGCGTCAGCTTCTCGGGCGAGCTGGCCTATGAGATCCACGTGCCCAATGCCTCGCTTTACGCGGCCTATCTGGCGCTGCGCCAGGCAGGCGAGGCGCATGGGATGAAGCTGTTCGGCGCCCGCGCGGTGGAATCGATGCGGATGGAGAAGGGGTTCCTGCACTGGAAGGCGGATATCCTGACGGAATTCGACCCTTTCGAGACCTCGCTGGACCGGTTCGTGAAGATGGACAAGGGCGATTTCATCGGCCGCGAGGCGCTGCAGAAGCGCCAGGCGCAGGGCCCGTCCAAGAAGCTGGTGACGCTGAAGGTGGACGCAACCCATGCGCCGGCCCAAGGCGGGGCCTCGCTGATGCAGGGCAGCAAGGTCGTGGGCACCGTGACCTCGGGCGACTGGGGGCACCGGGTGGGTCTGAACCTGGCCTATGCCTTTGTCGATCCGGAGCTGGCGGACGAAGGCACCACAATGCAGCTGGATATGTATGGCGGCATGGTAGAGGCCGAGGTCATTGCGCCGTCGCCCTATGATCCCGGCTATGGCCTGATGCGGAGCTGAGCCGGTCATGAAAAACGTTGTGGTCATAATACTGGCTGAGCAGGGATATGTCCCGACAGAGCTGGCGCTGGTGCTTGATGTCCTGCGCATCGCCACGCGGCTGAGTTCTGAGGTCCGTTTTGCCCATCAGGTATGCACAACACAGGATGACGCGCTGGTCGAGGGAATGGGGGGCAGCCTGGTGCGCGCAACCCCGTTCCAGCCCGACGGCGCCGCACTGCCCGATCACCTGCTGGTGCTGGGCGGTGCGGGCATCCGGCCGGCGTTCCGCAGGCTGAAGCCGCGGCTGTGCTGGCTGGAACGTCTGGGCGTCAGCATCACGCTGCTGTCCGATGCGGCTGCGGAATGGAAGCGGCTGCATCCAGACACGGATGACATGACCACCCATTGGGAAATCCAGCAGCTGGATCAGGATGCGGGGTATTCGCTGGACCAGTCGCTGCCGCTGTTTGCGCAGAAGGTGCGGATCATGACGGGCGGGGGCATGGCCTCTACTGCGGATCTGGTGCTGTCGCAGATCGTGGCGCCGCTGTCGCCGCATTTGGCGCAATCGGTGGCCCAGGTGCTGCTGATGGGGGAAATCCGTGACGGAACCATCCAGCAGCCGCGCAGTGCCAACGATGTGATGGCCCTGCGCCTCGTGAAGCTGGAACCTGTGATCGCGGCGATGGAGAACGCGCTGGAAACCCCGCTGACGGTGGCGCAGCTGTCTGAAATCGCAGGTTTTTCCATCCGCCAGATGGAACGCAAGTTCAAATCGCAGCTGGGCCAGAGCCCGGCTGCATTCTACCGGTCGCTGCGCCTGCGCCGTGCCAAGGCGCTGATCGAACAGACCGTTCTGCCCATTTCCGAAGTCGCGGTGGCCTGCGGCTTTATCAGCCTGTCGAATTTCTCGAAGAAATACACACAGGAATTCGGGGTTTCCCCTTCCAAACGACGGGCTCAGCTGACGACCGCTTCGCGCCCGCGTCAACTTACATCTGAACATCAAGGAACAAGCTATGCATCTCTCCCGCTTTCCCCGAGTCCATCTCGCTCATTTGTCCACACCGCTGGAACCCATGAAACGCCTGTCCAAGGAGTTGGGGGTTGATCTCTGGATCAAACGTGACGACTGCACCGGCATGTCGACTGGCGGCAACAAGACCCGCAAGCTGGAATTCCTGATGGCCGAGGCGCTGGAACAAGGTGCCGATATGGTGATGACACAAGGCGCGACCCAAACCAATCACGGGCGCCAGACCGCAGCCTTTGCCGCCAAACTGGGGCTGAAATGCCATATCCTGCTGGAGGACCGGACCGGGTATGAGGACAGCAATTACAACACCAACGGCAACGTGCTGCTGGATCACCTGCATGGCGCCACGACCGAAAAGTTCCCCGCAGGCCAGAACATGCCCGCCGAGATGGAACGCGCAGCCGGGAAAATGCGTGCCAAAGGCCATAAGGTCTATGTCATCCCCGGTGGCGGCTCCAATCCGACCGGCGCGCTTGGCTATGTGAACTGCGCGTTTGAATTGCTGGCGCAAACCAATGACTCCGGGCTCAAGATCGACCGGGTCGTGCATGCGACCGGGTCGTCGGGCACCCAGGCGGGGCTTGTAACCGGCATGTGTGCCATGAACAGCCAGATCCCCGTGCTGGGCATCGGCACCCGGGCGCCGCAGCCGAAACAGGAACAGATGGTCTATGATCTGGCCTGCAAAACCGCCGAGAAACTGGGCTGCCCGGGTGTGGTCAAGCGTGAAGACGTGATGGCCAATACCGATTACGTCGGTGAGGGCTATGGCCTGCCGACCAAAAGCGGCATCGAGGCCATTCGCATGTTTGCCGAGCTTGAGGGCATCCTGCTGGACCCCTGCTATTCTGCCAAGGGCGCGGCCGGGCTGATCGATCTGGCCCGCAAGGGTGAGTTCAAGGACGAGCGCGTGGTGTTCCTGCACACGGGCGGCGCTGCGGCTCTGGGCGGGTATGACTTCGCCTTCGATCACGGCAACCGCTGGGTCAACCTGTAAAGATGGAGGACATCGTGGCTCGGAAGTTCACCCAAGTGTTCACGCAGCAGGCGCCCTTGCCTGCCGAGTCGATGCAGGCCGCGATGTCCGTTCTGGAAAGCGGCAGGCTGCACCGATACAATCTGTTGCCCGGCGAAACAGGCGAAGTGGCGGCGCTGGAAGCCGAGTACCGCGACTGGCAAGGCAGTGCCTACTGCCTTGCGCTGACGTCGGGCGGTCAGGCGCTGCAGATCGCCATGCGCGCCTGCGGCGTCACGCCGGGCGATGTTGTTCTGACCAATGCCTTCACGCTGGCCCCGGTGCCGGGGGCCATCGCCGCCGCCGGCGGCCGCGCCGCCCTGGTCGAAATCACCGAAGACCTGCGTCTGGATCTGGGCGACCTTGGAGAGAAGATTGCTGCCACCGGGGCACGGTTCCTGTTGCTGTCCCATATGCGCGGGCATCTGTGCGACATGGAGGCCCTGATGCGCATCTGCGACCGTGCCGGGGTCACGGTGATCGAAGATTGTGCCCACACGATGGGTGCGCGCTGGAACGGCAGACGCTCGGGGAACTTCGGCAAGGCCGCCTGTTTCTCGACACAGACATACAAGCACATGAACTCGGGCGAAGGCGGGTTCCTGACCACTGATGACGCCGGGATTGCCGCGCGTGCGACGATCCTGTCGGGCAGTTACATGCTGTATGAACGGCACGGCGCAGGCCCCGCACCCGAGGCGTTTGCCGAAACCCGCTATCAGATGCCGAATTGTTCTGCCCGGATGGACAGCCTGCGTGCAGCGATCCTGCGCCCGCAGCTGGCCCGGCTCGACGGGAGCATCAGCGCCTGGAACGCGCTCTATGCCGTTACCGATCGCGGGCTTGCCGCATCGAACCGGATCCGCACCATCACAAGGCCTGCTGCGGAAACGCCGGTGGGATCGTCGATCCAATTCCGTCTGCCCGGTTTCAGCGCAGCGCAATGCGAGGCCGTGCTGGCCGCTGCCGATGCGCGCGGCGTCGAGTTGAAGTGGTTTGGCGCCGCCGAACCAAGGGGCTTCACCTCCAACCATCAAAGCTGGCGCTACATGGACAGGCATGCCTTGCCGCATACCGATCGCGTGCTGTCGGCGCTGTTTGACATGCGTCTGCCGCTGCCGTTCAGCGAACAGGACTGCGCCTTCGTTGCAGAGCTGATCTGCGAGGCCGTGGATGAGGTGGCGTCATGACCCGTCGCGTGGTCGGTGTTCTGGGCGGGATGGGGCCAGAGGCCACAATCCTTTTGCAACAACGTCTGCTGCAGAAGATCGAGGCCCGCGATGATGCCGACCACCTGCCGCTTTTGATCGACATGAACCCGCAGGTGCCCTCGCGGATTGCGCATCTGATCGAAGGGCGCGGCGAAAACCCGGGCCCGGTTCTTGCTGGCATGGCGCAGCGGCTGGAAACCGCTGGCGCCACTGCCCTGGCCATGCCCTGCAACACGGCCCACCACTATGCGCCCTTCATTACGGCGGCAGCCACAGTTCCCTTTCTCGATATGGTGGCGCTTTCGGTGGCTGTGGCCCGTCAAAACCTGCCGCAAGGGGCCAAAGTCGGAATTCTGGCCTCGCCCGCCGTCAAGATGGCGGGAGTGTTTGATGAGCCCCTCAAAGAGGCGGGGCTGTCGGCGCTCTGGCCGGCCGATGCGGACAGGATGCTGACCGCCATCAAGCAGATCAAGGTAAACGGACCCACGCCAGATGCCCTGGGCATCCTGACCGATGCGGCAACCGAACTGACCCGGTGCGACGCCGATATGCTGTTTGTCGCCTGTTCCGAGTTTTCCCTGATGGCAGAAGAATTGGTCGCGCAGGTGCCGATTGTCGACACTGTCGATGTTCTGGCCACTGCCATCCATGACCACACCACCCAAGAAGCGAGCTGATCCAATGGCAATCACCTATCTCAAAAAGGCCGCGCCCCGGCCCGCAGCAGAAAACAACGGCATCCGCGATATCGTCTCGGTCATGCTGACCAATATCGAACGTGAGGGAGAAGAGGCGGTTCGGCGCTACGCAAAGAAACTGGACGGCTGGGCTGGCGGCATCGTGCTTTCCGATGCAGACCGGGCCGCCGCCTGTGCCCGCGTTCCGCAGGACCTGAAAGACGACATCCAGTTCGCCCATGCGAATATCCGCCGCTTTGCAGAGGCGCAAAAAGCCACCATGGGGGAATGCGAGATCGAGGTCATCCCCGGGCTGGTGGCAGGGCAGAAGCAGATACCGGTCTCCAGCGCGGGGTGTTACGTGCCCGGAGGCCGCTACAGCCACATTGCCAGCGCCCTGATGACCATCACCACCGCCAAAGTGGCCGGTGTCAAACATATCACGGCAGTTTCGCCGACCCGGCCGGAGACCGGCATACCCGATGCGATCATCTATGCGATGGACCTGAGCGGCGCGGATCTGATCCTCAACCTGGGCGGGGTCCAGGCCATTGCCGCCATGGCGCAGGGCCTGTTTGGGGCCAAACCCGCCGATATTCTGGTCGGCCCGGGCAACTCCTATGTCGCCGAGGCTAAGCGGATGCTGTTTGGAGATGTGGGGATCGACATGTTCGCCGGGCCGACGGACTCGCTCGTCATTGCCGACCATACCGCCGAAGTAGAAACCGTTGCCTGGGATCTGGTCAGCCAGGCGGAACATGGTGCCGACAGCCCCGTCTGGCTGGTCACCACGAGCCAGACCCTGGCCGAAGGTGTCATGGCCCGGGCCGAGGGCCTGATCCGCGAGCTGCCGGAGCCCAACCAATCGGCCGCGCGCCAGGCCTGGGCGGATCGCGCCGAGGTCATCCTTTGCGGCAGCCGTGAAGAAGCGGCCCAAGTCAGTGACCGCTATGCCCCCGAGCACCTGCAGGTCCAGGCCGAAGATCTCGATTGGTGGCTGGACCGCCTCACTGCCTATGGCTCACTGTTCCTGGGGCGGGAGACCACGGTGTCCTTCGGTGACAAGACCTCCGGTCCGAACCATGTCCTGCCCACCAGCGGCGCGGCGCGCTATACCGGCGGCTTGTCGGTGCACAAGTTCACCAAGACCGTCACCTGGCAGCGCAGCAATGCCGCAGCATCCCATGAGTTGGCGCTGCGCACGGCGCGGATCAGCCGGATGGAAGGCATGGAGGGGCATGCCCGGGCGGCGGAGCTGCGTCTGAGCTGACACTGGCGCGCGCCCTTCTGGCCAGCGAACTGCGAAAACGGGGACGTCACCCTGAACCGACGTCCCCGAACAGTTCTTCATTGCCACCATGAAACCGGAAAAGTATTATGTTCCATAGCGTTATTCAACATGTAAGTCTCTATCCGCTGCAGGGCCTGCGGACCCGCGCGCGGGGGTTTCTGGTGTCTCTTGTCATAGCGGTCGCCGCGCAATTCATCTCGGAACACTATGGTGCGCCTGCGATGTTGATGGCGCTGCTTCTGGGCATCGCGCTGCATTTCCTCAGCGAAGAAGAGACCTGTCGCGCAGGCGTGGAATTCACCGCGCGCAGCGTGCTGCGTTTCGGCGTAGCGCTGCTGGGCGCGCGGATCAGCCTTGAGTTGTTGGCGGGTCTGGGCCTGGAGCTGATCGGTCTGCTTGTGGCCGGGGTGCTGCTGACGATAGGCTTCGGCCTTTTGGCGGCTCGCTTCTTGGGGCGCGGCTGGCGTTTTGGCCTTCTGACGGGGGGGGCGGTGGCGATTTGCGGCGCCTCAGCGGCCATGGCAATCTCGGCTGTTCTGCCCAGGAACGAACATTCCGAGCAGAACCTCATCTTCACAGTGCTCAGCGTCACGATGCTGTCGACGGCCGCGATGATCCTCTATCCGATCCTTGGCGAAACCTTCGCTTTTAACGATGTGACGATCGGTGTGTTCCTTGGTGGCACGATCCACGATGTAGCCCAGGTGGTCGGGGCCGGATTTTCCGTGTCTGAAGAGGCCGGAGAGGTCGCCACGCTGGTCAAACTGTTCCGTGTTGCAATGCTGGCCCCGATCGTTCTGGTGATTTCCCTGCTGATGCGGGGCGCCTCCGGGGCGTCCGGGGAAATCAACCGCCCGCCGGCTCTCCCCCTGTTCGTGGCCGGCTTTCTGGGGTTTGCCACGCTGAACTCGCTTGGGTTCATCCCGGCACCTGCCGTCGGCGTGCTCAGTGAAGCGAGCCGGTGGGCGCTGCTGATCTCGATCGCCGCGGTCGGCATGAAAACATCGCTCAGACGCATACTGGACGTTGGCGGCCAAGCCATCACCCTGGTGGTGGCGGAAACCGTCTTCATCGCGGGCTTTGTGCTACTGGGGATCACGGTTTTTCACTCCTAGATCCTTCTCTATTCGGCGTTCTTTGGTCAAGCGCCATCGAGCAGTCATTCGCGGCAGGACTTCAGGTCTTTCGCGGGCCCTCGCTTCTCTTCGGGATCGGCACGCTGGCCCTCCCATCATGGGATTAGAAGAGTGAAGCGGTCCGATCTGACTCGCGGCCTGGCAGCCATGATGCTGCCGGAACTGGACCCATTGCGAACTCGCCTCACCCATCGTCCCGCGAAGGACGTCTTCCCACCTGCGGTGGAACTCTAACTCCTTTCCGGGTCGATCACATTGCGATGGCTCCCTCCCGCGACCAACGGAACTCGCTGCCATCGACCCACATCCTGTGCATGATCACCGAAAGGCGCCGCGCCAAAGCCACGACGGCCTTCTTGAAGCCACTACGCTTCGCGACGCCCACGGCCCAAGCTTTTAGCCATGACCATTTCTTCACCCTGGTCAGCATGGATTGCGCGGTCTCGTACAGCAAGGCTCGCATCATTCCGTCGCCACACAAGGATACCCGGCCGACGCGTTGACTTTCTCCGGACTGTTTTAGGACCGGTGTCAGCCCTAAGACCGGCCCAACCGCTCGAGACCTTCGAAAGCGCGCCGGGATATCAATGGTGCTGACGAAGGCAAGAGAAGTCACCGCGCCAACACCTGGGACTGTCATCAGGCGCATGCAAACGGCGTCTCCCGTCGCGATTTCCACAACCTCGCGGTGCAGTTTGGCGAAGCCCTCACGGAGCTTGCGCCTTGCCGCGAGCAAGACGCTGATCACCTTCTCCAGTTCCGGCAGTTCCGCGATGAGTTCCAAGGCGCGGGCTTCGAACTTCCCTCTGCCGACGATACCGACCTTGAGCCCGAAGTTGCACAGCAAGCCGCGAATATCATTCTCGGCAGCAATCGCCTTCTCTTGCAGGAGCTTCCGGGCTCGCAGCAGGGCTCGGCGCTGCTGGCTTTCCCGGGTCTTCACATGCACCGGACGGTACAGGTTGACCCGCATCATCTGCGCGATCCCACGCGCATCATTGCGGTCGGTCTTGTTCACCTGCGCCTTGAGGAAGGCCTTCGCGTGGCGTGTCTCGATACAAATCACCGGAAGCCCCGCGCGCGCCAGCCCTTCGAACAGCCATTGCGACAGCGGACCGGCTTCCAACCCGATCCGTTCGAAATGGACCCCGATGCTGCTCAAAGCCAGAGAGAGCTCCTCGGGGTGGCTCGCAATCTTCATTTCTGAGCAGACTTGGCCGTCGTCGCCGACAACACAAATGGCGGTTTCTTTTACTGATACATCCAATCCGGCATAATGCTTCATGCTGCGTCTCCTTCCTTGATGCTTGTGGCTGCTTCACACAGACCACGTATTATCATCAGCTCGAGACGCAGCACCTACCCGAGACCGAGGCTGGAAGTGGGGCGCAAGCCGAATACCCCATCTGACCCTAGCGACCCAGAAGAGTTTCTACTTCGAAATCAGCCGGGCACGGGATGAGGCGATGCTGCTGACTGAAGATCCGGACCGGCTGTCAAAGACCATCGAAAACGAAACTGGCATCCGCCAGACCGCCCTTGATGCCTGGCTGGACGGCCGCCTCGCTGGCGCCCGCGCCCGGCAGCCGGAACAAGAGAAAGCCCGAGAAGAACCGCAGCAGAAACCCGAGGCGGTGAAGGAAAAAGAGGCCAAGGAGAAGGAGAAGGAGCCCCCTGCCCTGCCCGGTCTTTTCGATGAGAAACTTAAAGAAGTTGAAAAGCAGGCAGAAATCATCCTGCAGCGTGACAAGGACATTGAACGATGAGTGAGACACAGCAGAACCTCCGTGTCCGGCTTGGGCCGGTAGCGAGCGCCCTGATCGAAGGCACCGCTGAAAACCGTCAAGAAGCTTTGGACCGCGCTATCACGGACCTGCAAGAAAGGGCCGTGAGAAACGCTGACGAACGAGAAGGTCAGGTCTTAGGCACGGGCTCCTTGCAAGGGCTGGAAAGCCGGGTCGAGGCGCAAGGCGAACGCCTGTCGGCGCTGCGGTTCTCTGTCATGAAGGAGATGCAGATGATCCGTTTGCTCATCGCCTCCCTCATGTCGAAGTCCGATACCAGCCAGCAAGAGCTCCTCGCATTTGCTACCGAAGCGGTGGAGACGCTGCGACGTGACTCCAGCCTAGTCCTGGAAAAAGAGCACGCAAACCTTGCCAGCCAGGAGGCCGCATTCCAGGACGCGATCCGGCGCGACATGCAGCAGGGCAGCGACGGATTGGAGCGCGAGGCAGAGGTGGAGATCGAGCGATGAATGAGGCACGAACAACCCCAGTTTTGCCGGGCCAGAGCTGGCCCGCGGCCTGGGCCACGCCGGGCCAGAGCCGGGCCACGGCCGGGCCAGGGGCAATTTTGGCCCTTGAAAATAGGGCTTCACAAGGTGCTGCCACTACCAAATTGACAAAATGCGAATTTTGGCAATCAAATCAGCGCCTTGCGCTGATTGCAGCTTTGCTGCGTGAGGTGTGGACCTTCTATGAGGACCGAAGGGCCGAATTGGGCGTTGCTGGCCCGAACCATCAGGGAGGGCTGTGCCAAAAGCCCGCCTGTGGAGCGGCGCAAAGCGCCTCAATTTCTCTCTGGGGTCAGAGGCCACGGATTGCCCTTTCGGCCCTCCTGATGGCGCTCTTGGCTCTTGTGGCCGTCACCGCAGAAGACTGGTCCAGCTCCGGCAGCTTCAGCCTCAAAGAGACCACCGAAATTCGGGAAAGCCTTGCCTCTGCTCCGGCCTCCCCCCAAAGCGGCTGGAACTTCGCCACGCGGGAAAGTGAGTGGGTTGCTCTCGACGCCTTTGAGCGCTCGCGGCCGGGAAAGCAGCCCCCTGCCCCAGCCTCTTTCCACCTTCCTTCCGGCTCCAGTGCTGAGCAACTGTTTGCCCTCATCGCCTTTGCTAAAGCTCCCCGCGGTCGTTACGACGCGATCCATCACGGTGCCAAGGTTAAACCTGGCAAGAAACCCTCGCGGATGACTTTTGCGGAAATTTACGCCTCGATCGACCGCACGCCGGGCCAGCCCCACGCCATCGGAAATTTTCAGATCATACCTTCGACCTTGCTTAATTTGCAGAAGCGTCTCGGTCTGCCTGATAGAACTCGTTTCAGCCGGGAGACGCAAAACCGTATGGCTGCGCTCCTGATTTCGGACGCCGGATATCAGAAGTTCGAGAGCGGCCGGATCTCGCGTTCCGCCTTCATGGACAACCTGGCGCGTATCTGGGCTGGCTTGCCGCTGGCGTCTGGCAAGTCGGCTTATCATGGATATGCCGGGAACCGCGCGACGATCACGCGGGCTTTCTACGGTGAGCAGATGGAAAGGATCTTTGGCTCCGGAAGCGCGCGGATCACTGCAGCTTCTCCGGCGGCTCAGGCAAAACCGCTGAAAGCGGGCTGGACGAGTTTGGGGCAGTGATCCGGACCTTCGACAATCCCCCAACGTACTGCACAGAAAAGTATTGCGCGGCTTTCAGTCCCTCAATCTAAGGGATAGTTGCAGGCAGACCTAAAGGAGGGACGACATGGTGCCAACAGGTAGTTTACTGAACCCCTGAAGTATGGCGCCATATGCGACATGCAGGCAGCAGGATGAGCGCCTTCCAGTTCATGCTGATAAAGAATCGGACTGGCTGTTTTTCATCTGCTCAGCCTCTTCTCCAGACTGAGATTTGATCAAGGCTCTGGAAGAAACCGCCGGATTTCACGGCGCACAAAAAGAGAAAATACACGGCCGCAAAAAGTCCTGACCACACTCCGAAGACTGAGGCCCAGGATACAGTCAGAAAGAAGAGTGCGCCGTGTACAGTCAGATGCCCCTCCGATCATTTGGGTGCCCTGGCCTGATACCGGGGCGGTTCTGACTGCATCACGTTTCAGGTTAACAATTGAGGTATAGGTTACGAGACCTGCATCACACTTCCATTTCGGAAATGTCGCGCCCGTTTCTCACCGCTTCGACAATCCATTGCGGTTTGCGCCCCCTGCCCGTCCAGGTTTGACTTGAGGCTTCAGGGTTCCGGTACTTGGGCGGTGACTTAGGTTTGGGCCGGCTACCATGCTTTGAACAAACTTCTTCAAGTGTGAAACCGAACTCAGCAACAGCAGTTTCCGCCGCCCGGTAAGCCGCCTTCAGATTGATGTGATCCCTGAAAACGCCCCCGCTTTTGATTATAATTTTCTGCAGAGTATCCGTGCATGGTGGTCAGCGACAATGGAACGGAACTGACATCGAACGCTATCCTGCGCTGGCAGGAGGACCGTAAAGCCGAATGGCACTACATCGCGCCGGGCAAGCCGATGCAGAATGGCTTCGTGGAAAGCTTCAACGGCCGCCTGCGTGACGAGTGCCTTCTGTAATCGGGGCGTGTTCGTCAAGTGCGATCGGGTCCGGATCCGTCATGGGGTCATGCTTCTGTCCGCGGTCTGCCCGTCGTAGGGGGCGCCGCATGTTGGCGGTCGAAGGTGAGGCGGACCATGCTAAACGGCGGGCTTGCGTGATCGCGCGCAAAAACAGCACCAGGCACTCGTACGGCCTTCGCCTCATCCCCGTCCCTGACGGGACCCTTGCCGAAGCCATGGGCGAACAGGCGCCCCACCTTCAGACCGAATGGGCGCAACAGCCCGCGGATCTCGTTCTCATGGTCGCGCAGTTTGTTGACGAAGAACTCGCGCGACATGAGCAGCGTGCGCATCTCCTGGCTCTCCGTCGACTTCACATGGACCGACTTGAACCAGCCCAAGCGAGTGAGCTGGGCCAGAGACCGCGCGTCGTTGCGAACGTTCTTGTTGCGGTTCATGGCTACCATCGCAGCCTTGGCGTGCCGCGCTTCCATGCAGACCGCGGGCAAGCCGGCGCCAATGAGGCCATTGTAGAGCCATTGCGACAAGGAACCGGCCTCGAAACCAACTCGTTCGAAGGTGCCACCAATATTTACCAGCACTTCACTGATGTCGGCAGGGTCCGAAACCGCCTTGGCCTCAAGGACCAAGCTGCCGTCAGCATCGACAACGCAGATGCTGGTCAATTCAAGCGAGACATCAAGGCCTGCGAACAATACTCTGGTCATGGTCGTTCTCCCGGTCACAGTTTTACCGGTAAGAAGACTACCGGCGATCCCGGGGGGGGTGAGCCCCGATTACGCCATCTGAACGAGCACCTGTTCGCCAATCTGAGCCACGCCCGGGAGCTGATCGCGGCCTGGCGCGAAGACTGCAATCATCATCGCCCCCACACGAGCCTCGACGGGCTCACTCCGTGGGAGTATCACCAACGGTCAGTAGAGGGCCAAAACCTGAACAGAGCGAACTAATAACTGCGGACTCTACGGGGAGCATGTCAGTGCTTACCGACATCCCGAGCCGAAATCTTGGGTAACGAAATCGCCAAAGTCCGCATGGGAAAGAAGCAACGAGTGCGGTGGTCACCACGGGGTGCCCACAGGGTCGCCACGGTTAGAGCGGCCGTTCTAGATGGAAGATTGTCAACTCGGCACTTCAACGCCGCTTGAAGCCCAGATCCTTTCCACTCCCACACAATAGCTTCCGCTGCGCCCTATCCTACACGGCTGCGAACGGTCTTGCCAGATCAGTGCCCAAAACTTCGATGTCCTTCAGAAGGCTTCTCTTTTCCACCTATGCCCGCAACAAGAGCCACGGTTTGGTGGGAAGGCATCTCATCCCATCAGGTCATCGGCGACAGGGATTCACGTATCATCTTCAGCTTGCGGGTTGTTTCTTGTTCAGTTCCGTTCCGCTCTTCTCAAAGATGCCCGAGTATTGCTCGCGAAGTGCATTCTTCTGCACTTTTCCCATCGTGTTGCGCGGCAAGGTGTCAATGATGACGGCATGTTTCGGTTGCTTGTAACGGGCAACGCTTCCGCTGATCTTTCTGAGAACGTCCTCTCCGGTCAGGGAAGCGCCGGGCGATGGAACGACGACAGCAACCACCCCCTCGCCGAAATCCGGATGTGGCACGCCTATCACGGCGCTTTCAGCGACCTCCGACAAATCGTCGATCAGCAGCTCTATTTCTTTTGGATAAACGTTATACCCGCCCGTGATGATGAGATCTTTTTCACGGCCGACGATATGAACGTATCCATCACCGTCGATCTGTCCCAGATCACCGGTAACGAAGAACCCTGAGGCGCGCAACTCTTCCGCGGTTTTCTCGGGCATCTGCCAGTAGCCGCCAAAGACGTTGGGGCCTCGCACTTCCAGCATGCCGACTTCTCCCTGATCAAGCGGCGTGCCGCTCTGCGGATCCGTCACCAAAACCTCCACTCCCGGCAGGGGCAGCCCGACCGTGCCAGGCTTGCGCGGGCCATCATAAGGGTTCGACGCGATCATGTTTGTTTCGGTCATGCCGTAGCGCTCAAGTATCGCATGGCCGGTTTCGTTGCGCCATTGCTCATGGGTTTCCGCCAACAAGGGTGCGGACCCCGAGATGAACAACCGCATCGACGCCGTCGCCTCCGGCAGCCCGGCCTCCTTGAGCAACCGGACGTAGAATGTTGGGACCCCCATTAGAACTGTGGCCCTTGGAAGGCTGTCCATGATCGCCGAACTGTCGAACCCGGCAAAGAAGTGGCATGCGCTGCCGGCCATCAGGGTGACATTCGTGGCGACGAACAGCCCGTGCGTGTGGAAAATCGGCAGGGCATGGATCAGCACGTCGCGGCGCGTGAATTTCCACACGTCCCGCAGGGTTTCGGCGTTGGAGGCGAGATTGCCATGGGTCAGCATGGCGCCCTTGGACCGGCCCGTGGTCCCCGAGGTATAGAGAATTGCGGCGAGGTCGTCCGACCCGCGCACAACCGGAACGAAGCCGGCCGAACTGGCTTCCTTGGCCTCTGCCAGGGTCCCGCCATCGTCCGCCGTCAGCGTGAAAACCTTTGTGACACCGGCTTTGGCGGCGATGGGACCAAGGCTTTCCAGTCGGGCCGGATCGCAGACGAAGACACGGGGGCTTGCATCGGTCAGGAAATACTCAAGCTCGGATCCCGTATAGGATGTGTTGAGTGGCAGAAAGACGGCGCCGGCCAGGACCGAGGCAACGTAGAGTTCCAGCATGGTTTGGGTCTTGGGGGCCTGTACGGCAATGCGGTCCCCGGGGCCGACACCTGCATCGACCAGTACCGCTGCCAGTTTCTCGGCGTTGGCAAAGAAATCCCCGTAGCTGGTGGTCTGTCCCGAAGCAGGCAGGTGCAGGAACGGCGCGTCTTCTCTGCCGAGGCTGGCTGCCCGCAGCCGACTGGCAAGGTGGTTCTGTTCGTACATAGGGGGTGTCCTTATCTTGCTTCGGCCAGGGACCGGACAGCCGGAGAGGCGATCACGGATTGCCGCGACGCGTAGGCTTGGTGGTTCGCGGCGATTTTTTCGCTGTCATACAGGTAATTGACCATCACACCCCACGACGCGCCGATGCCGCGCTGGCTGGGGTCTGCGTCGGGATGTATCTTGTACAGTAAAGCGCCGTTGCCCAGGTGGAAATTCGCAACGGGATCGAGCGCAGCCCCATTGGTACGTTTCGCCTGCGTCAGGTAACGCGCCGCCAGCTTCGCCAGGCAGGCAGACGGCGAACCTGCGTGCAGCTGCTTCAGGCACGCCCGGTCATCGGAAGACAGAAGCGGATCATCGTCCTCCAGCGCGCGCTGTGCCCAGGACCGAAAGCCGGGAACTGGAGAGAGGGTCACGAAGGTCCTCAATTGAGGGAACTCGCGCTGCAATTCGGTAACCACCTGCTTTATGAGGAAATTGCCGAAGGAGATGCCCCGCAGCCCCTTTTGGCAGTTCGATATGGAATAGAAGGTGGCAACCTTTGCGGACGCGGGATCCAGCACTTCCCTGTCCCGGCTTAAGATCGGGGGGATTGCGGAGGGAACGGCGTCAGTCAAGGCAACTTGAACAAAGATCAGCGGCTCCGAGGGCATAGCCGGGTGGAAGAATGCAAACAGCCTCCGGTCGGGATCGGCCACTCTCTGGTGCAGATCGGCCCAGCCAGTGATTTCGTGAACCGCTTCGTAGTCGATGATCTTCTCGAGAATTTCGGCCGACGTCATCCAAGTGATCCGCCGCATCTCGAGGAAACCTCGGGTGAACCACGAGCGGAAAAGATGGCGGAAATCCTGGTCGAGCTCCTTCATTGCTGCCGAATTCGGCAAGGCGTCCAGCAACGCGCCGCGCATGGCGACCAGCCGTGCCGTGGCTCCGGGCACCTTGTTCAGCCGGCGGATGAGTTCCTGACTTTGCGGCTCGGCGGCAAAATGGATGGTGCGCGCCGTATGAACCTTGCTGGGCTCCCATTGGTCGATGGCAGCCCGAAGCGCAATATCGTCCACCCCGAAATTCAAAGCGATACTGAGAAAGATCTCGTTTCGGTCTTCCTGTGTCTTGCGCTCGAGGCAGTCGAGGATCTGCCGCGCCAGCCCCAGTCCTGCCGCCTCGCTGCGTTCGGCCAGAAGCGCCCGGCACATGCGCAGCACCTCTGCGTTGTCGGGAACCAGGCTGCCCGTGCGCCCACGTCCTGCGACACGCCGCAGGATATCACTCAATAGATTGGTTTCTGGCATGGCTATAGGCTTTCCGATAAGTGGGTCACTTTCGGATCCACCGGGGTTAACGGGCCGCCGACGGCGACTTCGACCGCCCGAGCTGCTGCCAGCAATGCGGCCTCTCCGCGCGGTTTTCCAATCAATTGAAGGCCGACGGGAAGGCCCCTCGGACCGAGCCCCACCGGAATCGAAATTGCGGGCAGACCGGTGGTGGAGGCCAGGAACGCAAACCGGAGCCAGTCCATGTAGTCGGTCAGTATTTGCCCGTTGATTTCTTGTACCCATTCTTCGGACTGGGCGTGCGGCATGCACCCCACGACCGGGCAGGCCAGCACGTCGAACCGTTGGAAGTGTTCGACCATCGCGTTGTAGATGGCCGTTCGATCCAGATTGGCCTGCGCAATGTCTGCCATGGTCAGCGCCTCGCCGAAGGCGACGTTTTCGGTCAACGTTCGCTTGAAGTGGCGAGTGATATCCTCGGGCATTCTCCGGGCCATTGTGGCCCATGTCATACCGCGCAGGACCCTGTAAGTCCGTTCAAGTTCCGGAAAAGGGGGACAGGTTTCCTCGATCTGCGAACCGCCGCGTTCCAGGAGGGAGAGCACGCCCCGCAGGTGATCTTCGACTTCGCGGTCGACCGGCGACAGCCCACCAAGGTCGAGCGAAAAGGAGATCCGGATCCGCCCATCGGCGCGTTCCACTGCGGATTGAAAGGACTCCGCAGGTGCGGGATAGGAAATTGGGAAGCGGGGATCGAACCCGGACATTGCGTCGAGGAACAGTGCGCAATCACGTACACTGCGGGCCATAGGGCCCTGAACGCCCTCGATCATGAAGCCATTGTCCCTCGACGCGCCGCCGCACATCCCCGGGCTGGGCCGCAACCCGACGATGCCGCAGTATGCGGCGGGGGTCCGAAGAGATCCGCCATGGTCGGAGCCATGGCTGAGCCAAAGCTCCCCCGCCGCAAGCGACGCAGCTGCGCCGCCGGACGATCCGCCTGCATTCAGGGCCGTGTCCCAGGGGTTTCGCGTAGCCCCGAAGACATCGTTGAAGGTATTGCCGCCGGCCCCGAACTCCGGTGTGTTCGTCTTGCCGGCGACAATCCCGCCACGCGCCTCGAGCAATTCTACCAGTGGATCGCTGTCCTTCGGCACGAAATCGGCGAAGCCGGGCGTTCCGAAGGTCGTGCGCACGCCGGACACCGGGGTGAGATCCTTGATTCCGATCGGCAGGCCGCCAAGCCAGCCCGGGTGGTCGCAATTCGCGGTATCAAGCTTCTCTGCCGCGTCGAACGCTCTTTCCGTGCAGAGGGTCGGTGTCGCGTTGATGGCTGGTTCAATCGCCCCGATCCGGTCATATGCAGCTTCGAGAACCTCGCGCGAAGACACCTCTCCCCGCCGCAACAGGCCGACAACGGCGACGGCTTCGAGCCGGCATAACTCCGGCCCGCTGTACTCCGGCCGGTCAGAGGCATCAGAGGAGGGCTGCGGATTCACAAGGGTCATGGCCGGCGCTTTCGTGGTCAGGAGGACCGCTGCGGTCGGGAGCATCCGCAGCGGTCCGGGGTGCGGCGGGGACCGGGGCCATCACGGCCCAGGATGCCCCGCCGGGGAGGAAGGGATGGTCAGTTGGCGGATGCGAAGGTCACAGGCTCGGGGATCTCCCAGCCGGCTTCGCGGTAGTACCGCTCGGCACCCGGATGCAGCCGCCCGGCGATCAGTTCGAGCGCGGTGTCCTTGCGGATGGTGTTCTTCATCCATTCCGCCGTGCCGTGGATTTCATCCAGGTTTTCCCAGATCGCCTTGGTGACCTGGTAGACAACCTCTTCATCTACATGCATGCCCGCGCTGAAGTTCACGATGGCGCCGTGTGTCGTGACGTCGCTGCCGACATGGTTATTGCCATAGGTTCCAGCCGGGATGGTATTTACAGTGCCCCCTGTCGCCTTGTTCACGATGCCCTTGTCGACGTCGATATCCAGCAGCCGGATTTCCTTGGTCAGCGCGAATTGCTGCACCACCGGGCTGGGAATGTTGGTCGGCAGGATGATCAGGTCGATCTTGTCATCCTGAAAGGCCTGCGCCGCCGCGTCGAAGCCGAAGGGCTGAACCTCGATGTCATCTGCCGTCATGCCGGTGACCGGCTTCAGGATGTTGCGCAGCACTACACCGCTGGCCGCACCGCCCGGAGGGCCGATGAAGACCTTCTTGCCCCGGATGTCCTCGAGCGTCTCGATCCCGGAATCCGCGCGCGTGATGTAATGGTACGGTCCCATCTGATAGGAAAAGATCATGCCGACGCTCTTTTCCAGTTCCGGCGCGGCGGCCATGCCCTTGTAGGGGCCGAACTGATTGACCATCAACCAGTTGATCGTCGGTGAACCGAACAGGAAGTCCACCTTGCCCTTACCGGCATCGACCATGTGCTTGGTTGCGGCACCCGTGGCGCGCACCTGGAACTCGACGCCCTCCACATGCTGATTGACCACCTTGGAAATCGCGGTGTTGACGATGAACGGCGACATTCCCGGCGCGATCGACGCAACCTTGAAAAGCTCGGCCGTGGCGGTGCCCGCCAGCAGCGTGGCCGCGGTCAGGCCAAGCGCCAGCGGCTTGCAGAGTGCCTTGAAGTAGGGTCTCATTTCAGTCTCCTGTTGGTTTTTTAGTTAGAGTTGGCGGCGCCCAGAGGAACCGGCCGTGGCAGGAACAGTCCGACCAGAACGGTCGCGGCGACGGCCGGCGCCCAGAGGAACCACATCGGGAACATCGCGGCAGCCCCGATCAGCAGACGGATCGCACGCTGGCCGGTCCCGAGCACGCCCATCCGCGGATCGGCGCCGCCAAGCGCACTCGCCAGCATCCAGACCGCGGCCAGAAGGCGCAGGACCGTCAGCCCCAGTTCGGTCCAGCTGAACTCGCCGGCCACGAGCAGCAGCGAGGGCGAGAACACGAAGATATAGGGAACCAGCAGCCCGACGATCGAGATCCGCAACGCCACGAAGGAGGTCCGCAGCGGGTTGCCGCCGGCGATCGGCGCCGCGACGTAGCAGCCATAGGCAATTGGCGGCACGATCGAGGAGTAGACCGCGAAGTAGAGCACGAACATATGCGCCGCCAGCGGCAGCACTCCGGCCTTGATGATCGCCGGCGCGATCATGATCGCGATGATCAGATAGGCCGGCAGGGTCGGAAGCCCCATCCCGAGGATCAGCGCGCCGAACATGGCGAGGATCAGCGCCAGGATCAGGTTGCCCTCGCCGACCGAGGCGATCGAGGTGGCAAAGCGGATGGCGATGCCGGTCTCGTTGATCACTGCCAGGACGACCCCGATGACACCCACGGCGAGCATGATCTTCGCGGCGCTGATGCCACCGTCTGCCAGGGCTTGCAGGATGCGCTGCGGCTCGCGGCGGAACGCCGGATTGAGGACCAGGCCCGTCACGATCGCCATGACGACGCCCACCAGCCCCGCCATGGCCGGGCTCTTGCCCGAAACGAAGGCCAGCATCAGCGCGGCAATCGGCAGAAAGACCAGGGCAGAGTTCAGCCAGTCGCGCGAGGTCAGGACCGGGATCTCTTCCTTGGGCAGAGGCTGGATATCGAGCCGCACTGCCTCGGCATAGACCTGTGCGAAGAGGCCGATATACTTGAAGAGCGCTGGCAGCGCGGCGGCGAGGATCACCATCGCGAAAGGCATGCCCACGAGGTCGGCCATGACAAAGACGGCCGCCGCCATGATCGGCGGGGTCAACTGCCCGCCCGAAGAGGCGGCGGTCTCGACAGCCGCGGCGAAATTGGCCGAAAAGCCCTGCCGCTTGATCATCGGAATGGTAAAGACACCGGTGCCGGCGATATTGGCCGCGACGCTGCCGCTCATCATGCCGAAGACGGCGCTGGCAACGATGGCGGCATGGGCCGCGCCGCCACGAATGCGCGCGGTCAGGGCGGTGGAAATCTGGATCAGGCTCTCGCCTGCGCCGGTCCGTTCCAGCACGGCGCCGAAGATCAGGAAGATCAGCACGTTGTCGGCCACGAGGCCGGTGATGCGGCCGAACACCCCGTCGAAGGAATACCAGGCGATCTGCATGAAGTCGCTCAGCTCCATGCCGAAATGCTCCAGCAGACCGGGCAGTTGCGGACCGGCAAAGCCGAAGGCGATAAAGACCAGCGCCATGATCACAAGCGACCAGCCCCAGCACCGGACCGACAGCGCGATCAGCGCGGCAAGGCCCGCGAGACCCGCGAGGATGTTCTCTGGCGTGGCGATGTAGAAGCCGGTGTAGAGCTCCGCCTTGACCTGAAAGAACCAGACCGCCGAATAGAGGAAGGCCGCGATCAGGCCGAGGTCGATCACCCAGCCGAAACGCCCCAGCCGCCGGTCGAGGGCCGCGGGCTTCGAGAGGGCGACGATCACCACGCTGATTGCGAGAGCGCCGAACCGGGCGTTGGCCTCGTCCAGCGCGAAGAAGGCAATGACCGTGACGATGATCACCGAGAAGACCAGCGCCAGCCCGCGTCCGGCCTTTTGCGTCACGTGGGCCAGGCCCCTGTCTGCTGCAACCTTATCCATTTGTTATTCCTTTCGCGAGGAGTGCCTGGTTGTGCCCGATGAGAAGGTCGAGCATGCGCTCGAACTCCGCCCGCTCGGCTTGCGTCAGAACACCGGCGAGGACCGCATTGCGTTGGGAGGTGAAGCGCAGGGCCTGATCGTTGAGCTCCTGTCCCGCCGGCGTGATGTGAAGGTCGATCTGGCGCGCATCGGCCTCGGAATTCCGGGTCTCGATAAGCCCGCGCGCCACCAGCGCCTTGATCGTCCGGCTGAGCTGCCCCTTGTCGAGCAACAGAGTGTCGCGCAGCGTTGTGAAGTGGATCATCCCCTCGGTCGCCGTCAGCCCGAGGATCCGCCATTCCACCAGGGTCAGATCGTACTCGCGCTTGAAATACCGGCCACCGCTCCGCTCGTTGATTGCCGCAAGGCGCGAGATGCGAAAGCTCAGGGCCTCGGGCAAGGAAGACAGCGGGCGAAGCGCGTCTGCCTCCGATTGCGACGTCTTTTTTACTGATTGCGTCATCGAACTCCTCCTCCAGCAAAGGCTACCGATACCGTTGACAAAATCAACAAACTTTTGCACGCTTTTCACGAAAGCGGAGGAGGCCCCTATGATCAAAGCAGAAAAAATCTATGTGAACGGCAGGTTTATGACGATGGATGCCGCCCGGCCCGAAGCCGGGGCCTTGGCGGTTTCCTCCGGTCGAATCGTGGCTCTGGGTTCTACTTCCGAGATCGAATCACTCGCCGGGCCGGCCACCGAGCGCATCGACATGGCCGGGCATTTCGCGATGCCCGGGCTGATCGAAAGCCATACCCACGCGCTCTGGGGTGCTTGCCGCGATCTCTTCCAGGTCTATGTGGGCTACACCGCGACCGTGGCGGAGCTCGCCGAGGCGCTGGCTGCGCAGGCGGCGCGCCAGCCTGCGGGCAGCTGGATCACCGGCGGGCCTTGGCGGATGGAGATGCGGGCCGAGCTGGGCATGACCCCGCGCGCATGGCTCGACCGGCTGGTGCCCGATCACCCGGTGGCGGTGACGGATACCTCGCAACACGCGATGTGGTGCAACAGCAGGGCCTTGGCCCTTGCCGGGCTGAACCGCGATACCCCCGGCATCCCCGGCGGCGTGCTGGAGCGTGACGGCGACGGCGAGCTGACCGGCCTTCTGGCAGAGGCCGCCTGCGCGCCGGTGCGCAGGATGGCCGACTGGACCGACGACCAGATGGCCGAAGCCTGCCGCTACTTCGTGCGCTATTTCAACAGCCTCGGCTACACCGCCTTCAAGGAGCCTGCGGCCGACGAAAACGCATTGGCCGCCTATGCCGCCGCGCATGACCGGGGCGACCTGACCCTGCATGTGGCGGCCCATCTGACGGCCTTTTCGCCACTGAGCGGCGATACCGCCACGCCCGAAGAGCTTGACCGGCAGCGCCTCGCCTACCAGCGCGACGGCATCGACCTGCGCTTTGCCAAGCTGTTCCTCGACGGCGTGGCCCCGGCGCATACCGCGTCGTTTCTCAGCCCCTACCTGCCGGCGCCCGGCTACGACCCGGAGAGCCACGATCCCGACGCGGCGCTGCTGCTCGAACCCGGGCACCTGAACCAGATCGTCACCGATCTGGACCGGGCGGGCTATGTGGTCAAGATGCACGCCGTCGGCGACAACGCCGCGCGCAAGGGTCTTGACGCGATCGAGGCCGCGCGAAAGACGAACGGCCCGTCCGGCCTGCGCCACGAGATCGCCCATTGCACCTTCGTCTCCGACGCCGACCTGAAGCGCTTTGCCGAACTGGATGCCGTGGCCGAGGTCTCGCCAAAGCTCTGGGCCCCGAACGCCGCCACCGCCGCGCAGCGCGCGGTGCTGGGTGAGGCGCGCCTGAACGAGGTGCACCGCGTGCGGTCATTGCAGGACGCCGGGGCGACGGTGATCTTCGGAACCGACTGGCCCGCCTCCGCGCCCGACGCCGACCCCTGGACCGGGCTCGCCAGCCTGCTTTGCCGAAGGGACGCAACCGGGCAGTATCCCGGCACAGTGGCCCCCGGCCAGGCGATCGACCTCGACCGGGCGCTGCCGCTCTTCACCACGAATGCCGCAGGCGCGATGCGCAAGACAGGCGAGATCGGCGTTCTGGCACCAGGCGCCTGGGCCGATTTCATTGTGCTCCCCGGTGACATCCGGGCGATGTCGCCCGAAGAGATCGCCCGCATTTCGGTGCAGGAAACCGTCTGGAAGGGACAGGTGGTCTTTTCCCGGCAGAACGCCGCGCAAAAGGAACTGGCCTAGCGGCCGTTACGGGGTCAATCCGGCCGTCTGCGGACCGCTCTCATCCGCCGGCGCCCCGGGCTTTCTTGCGCATTCGTGAAAGACCCGCAGGCGGCAGCGGGCGCAAATGTCGTCTTGTGCGGCGGCCACCGCCGCGTCGATGGCGGCGGCCTTGGTGCCGTGGATATGGTCCGGTCCAAGCACATCGCCGCAATGCAGCCGTTCGAGCGTGCGCAGGATGTCGGGGTGTTTCGCGATCAGGTGCAGGTCATGCCCCTGCGCGCGCGCCCGGCGCACCTCGTCCAGAACGAACTGACCCCCCGACATGTCGATCCGTCCCACACCGCGCAGGTTGAATATCCGGGTCTTATCGCCATCCTGCGCGTCGAGTTGCCGGAACCGCCGTTCCACATGGTCGATGGAGCCGAAGAACAGCGGCCCCTCCAGCCGCGTCATGCTGATCTGCGGGCATTGCGGCAGGCCGTAGTGATGTGCGTTCAGAAACACCCGGCGGCCGCCCACGCCGGCCGGGGCGCCGACCGCCACGAGAGGCCGCGCGCTCTGGCTCAGAAAGACGACAAGCGAGGCCACGACCCCGGCGAGGATGGCGAAATCCAGCTCCGAAACGACGCCGGTCACGAAGGTCACCAGCAGGATGACGGTCTCGGACCGGCTGGTCGTCACGATATGACGGATTTCGCGGTGATCGATCAGTTTCAGCGCGACGTAAAGAATGATCGCCGAGACCGCGGGAACCGGCACGCGCGCGACCAGCGGCGAGACCAGCCAGAGCATCAGCAACAGGAACCCGGCGGCCAGGATCGCCGAAAGCGGCGTTTTCGCCCCGCTGTCCGCGTTCAGGCCCGACCGGGTAAAGGAGCCGGACCCGGCATAGCACTGGAAGAAACTGCCGACGAGGTTCGACATCCCCTGCCCCACGATCTCCTGATTGGAATCAAAGCGCTCCTTGCGCGCGACGGCGAAGGATTTCCCGATCGAGATGGCTTCGAGCAGGCCGACGAATGCGACCGCCGCGGCCCCGGGCAGCAGGGCGGCAAGGCTGTCCGCCTGCAACTGCGGCACTGCAAAAGAGGGGCTGACGGCGCCAAGCGGAGCAAAGTGGGCGACGCCCCGTCCCGCGGCGTCGAGCAGCGCCCCCGCGACCGAGCCCGCAAGCAGGGCGAGGATGTAGGCCGGCAGGCGCTTGTCGAGACGCGTCATCAGCAGGATCGTGCCAAGCGTCACCGCCGCAATCAGCATGGCGGCGGGCTCGATCATGTCGCGGCGGTCCGCCAGGGCAAGCAGGCGGGGCAGCACGCTGCCCTCTGACGCCCCCAGCCCCAGCGCGGGGCCGAGCTGCGACACGAAGATCAGGACCGCGGCGGCGCCGGTGAACCCGACGATGACCGAATGCGAGATGAAGGCGATCACCTCGCCCAGGCCCGACAGGCCCGCCGCCAGTTGCATGGCGCCGACCAGCAGCGTCAGGACAAGGGCGAGCGTGACATACTCGGGAGTGCCAACCGGCGCGAGGGGCGCCAGCGTCGCGAAAAGCACCGCCGAAATCGCCGTGGTCGGCCCGGAAACCATGATCATCGACGACCCCCAGATCGCCGCGACGAGCGGGACGATCATCGCGGTGAAGAGGCCGTATTCCGGCGGCAGACCGGCGATCACCGCAAAGGCGATGCCCTGCGGAAGCACGATGGTCGCGCCGGTCAGGCCCGCCATCGCGTCCGCGCGCAGGCTCTGACCATCGACAGCCGTCATCCACGGGCGGACAGGGACCAGGCGGCCAAGGATTTCGGTCGCGGCGCTCACAGACGGCCGGCGCCGGAGACGGTTGCGCCGGCAAACCGCCCGTCCTGCCGGTCCCGGCAGCGGCGCGGCACCGGCACCGGATCAGCCACGGCTGCCGTCCCCGCCCTGGCCGCCGAGCGGAATGCGCAACCCGTCCCGCCCCACGACAAGCGGGCCGTTCCACGTCCTGGAAACCTCGTCCTTCCAGTCGGCCTCGCCGAAATCGGGATCGTCGGCGGGAACGAGGTGGTTGAGGACCAGTTGACCGACCATCGCGTCCGACGCGATCCGCCCGACATCGGCGGCCGGTGTATGCGAGGCCAACAGGTGTTCGCGCAGCCGCCCGGCCGAGGCGGTGCGCGCCACCAGCTTTTCTACCCCGGCGGTCAACATCGCCTCGTGCACAAGAACGTCGGCGCCTGCCGCAAAGCGCGCCAGCGGCGGGAAATAGCAGGTGTCTGCGGAAAAGACGACGCTCTGCCCGCCGCCCTCGAACCGCAGGGCATAGCATTCGGTCACCGGCGGGTGATCGACCCGCAGCGCACGCACAGCCACGCCGTCAAGTGCGGTCTCGAACCCTTCGTTCAGGGTCTCGAACCGGATCATCCCGGCAATCTCGGGGCGGCCTTCGTCGTCGATCCGGATGGCGTGGTCAAAGGCCATGGCCTTCAGGAAATGCCGCCAGTAATCTTCGCTGCCTTCGGGGCCGTAGACCGTCAACGGCTTGTTCAGCCCCGTCGTCCAGGCGGTGTAGATCAGCGGGCCAAGCTCGACCACGTGATCCGAATGCAGGTGGGTGATGAAGATGGCATCGAGGTCCAGCAGCGAGACGCCCGCCTCGACCACGCTGCGCGACACGCCGATGCCGCAATCCACCAGGATCGACTTGCCGTCCAGCCGCAACAGCGAGCAGGTGGGCATGGCGCCGCCCTGACGGATCGCCGGGCCGCCCTTTGTGCCCAGCAGAACAAGGTCATTTGTCATTCGGTATCCTCTGGTTTTCGGTCGATATGCGTCACAGTTTCATCCAGACCGTTTTGAGGTCGGTGTATTTCTCAAAGGCGTGCATGGACTTGTCGACGCCGTTGCCGGATTGCTTCATGCCGGCCATCGGCACGGTGATGTCCGACCCGCCGTAGGTGTTGACGTGCAGCAGCCCCCCCTTGACCGCCCGGGTCACGCGATGCGCGGCCGACAGGTCCGCGGTCCAGACCGCCCCCGAAAGGCCGTAGTCGGTGCCGTTGGCCAGCGCGATCGCCTCGTCTGCGTCGGCAAAGCCGGTGACGGCCAGGACCGGGCCGAAGACCTCGTTGCGCGCAAGCGCCGCCGTGGGCGCGACACGGTCGACCACCGTCGGCGCCATGTAATAGCCGCCGCTGTCTTCGCGGATGCGCTTGCCGCCGGTCAGCACCGTGCCGCCTTCGTTGCGGGCCTTGTCGACTGCGGCGAGGTTGCCCGACAGCTGCGCCTGCGAGTGGACCGCCCCGATGTCGGTGTCCAGACTCAGCGGATCCCCGACCGTGAGGCCTTCGGCGATCTCCACCACCCGGCGAACGAATTCGTCGTGGATGCTGTTTTCGACCAGCAGGCGGGACCCTGCGATGCAGACCTGACCGGAGTTTCGGAAGATGCCGTTGGCCGCGGCCTGCGCCGCCTCTTCGAGGTCGGGCGCGTTGGCGAAAACGATGTTGGGCGACTTGCCGCCGAGTTCGAGGTAGCAGCGCTTCATGTTCGAGCGCGCGGAGTATTCCAGCAGGCGGCGTCCCGTCGCACCCGAGCCGGTAAAGGCCAGCACGTCGATGTCGGGATGCAGGCCCATCGCTTCGCCGACCACCGGACCGGCGCCGGTGACGACGTTCAGAACGCCGTCCGGTATCCCGGCCTCCTGCGCCAGTTCGGCGAGGCGCAGCAGCGACAGCGCGGCACTTTCTGCCGGTTTCAGAACCACCGAGTTCCCGGCCGCCAGCGCCGGCGCGATCTTCCACGCGCCGATCATCAGCGGGAAGTTCCACGGTACTATGGCCCCGACCACGCCGATGGCTTCGCGGTGGACCAGCGCCAGCGTCCCGTCCGGCGTGGGCGCGATCTCTCCGCCGATCTTGTCGGCGCATTCCGCGTAGAACCGGATGGTGGCGGCGGCGGACCCCGGTTCCGCCTTCAACGCCATGCCGATCTCTGTGCCGTTGTCCCGTACGCCCAGCACCGCCAGTTCAAGCGCGTGGCTTTGCACGAGGTCGGCGAAACGGTGCAGCACCGTCTTGCGCGCCATCGGCGCCATGCGCGACCAGCGCCCATCTTCGAAGGCGGCCCGGGCGGCCCGGACGGCGGCACCCGCGTCCGCGGCGGTGGCCTCGGCCAGCGTGGTCAGGGTCGCGCCGTCGATCGGGCTGACCGCATCGCGCCTGCCCCCGTCAGACGCCTGCACCCAGCGCCCCCCAATGAACAGGGCGCGGTCGGGAATGGCCGCGTCGCGCAGCGCGTCGATCTCGGGTTGGGCAGGCATGTCGTAATCCTCTCGTCCATGGGGATGCGCAACGGGCTACCGCACCCCGGTCTGTCCCCACCGCACGATCACAGGCTCCCGGTGGGGTGGCCCCCACCTGAGGGCGTCAATCGGCTCTATTATTGAATCGTTGGTTTATGTTTTGGATCGCACCCGCGGGTCAGCGTCGAGACGTCACAGCCCGGCCTGCCGGCGGAGGCCGGAGCGGCCGGACAACATCGCCTGACCTTTCACCCGGCCGCCGCGGCCAGACCGGCGTCGAGCGCCGACAGGATGGTCTGGACGTCCGTGGCGGTCAGCACCAGCGGCGGCGACAGGATGATGTTGGGGCCCGACACGCGCACCATCGCGCCGGCCTCGTAGGCGGCGCGCTGCACCCTCCCGATGGTCTCCATGTCGATCGGAGTCTTGGCGGCAGGATCCGACACCAGTTCCAGCGCGCACATCAGGCCGTGGCCGCCGCGCAGGTCGCCGATCACGTCGTACTTCGCCGCAAGCGCTTGAAGCCCCTTGAAAAGCTGCGCACCGCGCGCCGCCGCGTTGTCCTTGACCTGAAGCCGGCCGGTTTCCTTCAGGCAGGCGATGGCCGCCGCCGCGCCGACGGGATGGCCTGAGTAGGTATAGCCAGAACCGATGAAGCCCTTGCCCGACCGATCCTGTTCAAAGACCTCGGTCACGGCTTCGGCCACCATGACCGCGCCGAAGGGGAAATAGCCGTTGGTGATCGCCTTGGCGGTACACATCAGGTCGGGCTTCACGCCCCAATGGCGCGACCCGGACCACGACCCGGTGCGCCCGAAGGCGGTGATGACCTCGTCGGCGATCAGCAGGATGCCGTGGCGGTCGCAGATTTCGCGCACGCCGGGCATGAAGCTTTCATGGGGCGTGATCACGCCCCCTGCGCCCAGCACCGGCTCCATGATGAAGGCCGCGATCGTCTCGGCGCCCTGGAACCGGATCTCGTCCTCGAGCGCCGCCAGACACAGCTGCGCCAGCCGCGCCGGATCGGTCTCGTTGAAGGGGTTGCGGTAGGGATAGGGCGCCGGGATGTGGTGGCAGCCCGCCATCAGCGGCTCGTACTGGGTGCGGAAGTTGGCATTGCCATTGACCGAGGCGCCGAGGGTATGCGTGCCGTGGTAGCCCTTCTTGAGGCTGAGGAACTTCACCCGGCCCGGCTCTCCGCGGATCTTGTGATACTGCCGCGCAAGGCGCAGCGAAACCTCGACACTGTCGGAACCGCCCGAGGTGAAGAAGGCGCGGCTGAGCCCGTCGGGAGCAAAGAACTCGCGCAGCATGTAGCTGAGTTCGATCACCGCATCGTTCGAGGTGCCGCGGAAGGTCGAGTAATAGGGCAGCCGGTCCAGCTGCGCGGCAATCGCCGCCTTCACCGGAGCGCAGGAATAGCCGAGGTTGACGTTCCAGAGCCCGCCGACCGCATCGACGGTGCGGTGGCCGTCGATGTCGACGATCTGGACGCCTTCGGCCTCGGTGATGATGTCGGGCGGATTCTCGAGGCTGTCCGCCGGATGCGCCATCGGGTGCCACATGTGGCGGGCGTTGTTTTCCTTGAGGAAGTTTTCGTCTTTCATGGGGGATCCCTTCAGGCGGAAATGGCGGGCACCCGGGCAAGGGCATCGCCCGGACAGGTGAAATCATGAACGGCAAACGGCCCGCAGAATCGCAGGGTCATCGTCCGAATCGGCGGCGGCGCTGTCATGGCAAACCCCTTCCATTGGTTCATTATCTGCACCGCTTGTTCATATATCGTGCCGATTATCCGGCGGCCTGTCAATGAAAAGAGTCGGGCGCCGGCCATTCTCATGGCCGGCGCCCCTTGGATCATTCGCCTCCAGGGTGTCCCGGGAAGTGCTCAGCCGCCGCCGTCCAGAAGCCGCGCGATCCTGTCCGCATAGGCGCGGGGCTGCTGCCCGCCCAGCTCCGAGGTCATGGCCCCGGCGACGCGCAGCACGGCCCGCAGGCTGATCTGGTGCTGCTCTTCGGTCATCCGGTGCGAAGGCGTCGCGACAGAGACCGCCCCGCAGGCCATGCCCGAGCGGTCGAACAGCGGCGCGGCAAGGCCGTGGACGTCCTCTTCGTTGGTCTGGTCGGCCTCGGAATACCCCGCCTCGCGGACCTCGGCGATGCGCGCGCGGATCGCGCCGTTATCGGTCTCCGTGAACCGGGTGCGCGCGGCCTTGGGCGCCGCCAGCACCCGCTTCACCAGGGCGTCATCCGCAAAGGCCAGCGTGGCAAGACCCGAGGCCGTGCTGTGAAAGGGCAGGATTTCACCCGCGACCAGCGACACCCGGCTGCCTTTCCTGCTTTCGCAGGTCGAGATATTGGCCAGCGCCTTCCCCGAGATCAGCGAGGCATGCGCGGTCTCGCCGGTTTCGGCCGAAAGCTCCTCGAGCATCGGCTGCACGATGGACACGATCGGAAAGGCGGTCTCACGCACACGCGCCAGCCGCAGAACCCCGGCGCCAAGCCGGTAAAGACGCGAATCTGCCTGCTGTTCGACAAGGCCGGACTCGGCCATGGACCCCATCATCCGGTGGACGGCGGCCTTATCCAGACCCGACTGGCGCGCCAGTTCGGACAGGCCAAGCTCTGGCTGATCCTCGGAAAAAAACTCCAGCAATCCGAGCGCCTTTGTAACGGTCGATGACATTGTGGTTCCCCTAACCTTCGGCGGGCGGCCCGTAGCGACAATCGGGAAAAGATTGACACAAAGGCAAGCGGCCCGATAAAATCACCGCCATTGATAATATATCACCGCAGAAAAGTGGTCAATGCCCGGAACAATGCCCGCGTCCGGCGCTGTACTGCCAACCGTCATAGCCCTCCCCGGCCTTGCGCGCCTCGAAAACAGGAGACACCTGATGTCTGATCTCATCGCCCGCCGCCGCGCCCTTCTAGGACCGAACGTCTCGACCTTCTACGACGACCCCGTGCATGTCGTGAAAGGCGAAGGGGTCTGGCTTTGGGATGCCGAGGGCAACAAGTACCTCGACTGCTACAACAACGTGCCGCATGTCGGCCATTGCAACCCGCGCGTGGTCGAGGCGATCTGCGATCAGGCGCGCCGTCTGAACACGCACACCCGCTATCTGCACGAGGGCATCCTCGACTATGTCGAACGCCTGACCGCGACCTTCGACGCACCGCTCGATACCGCGATCATGACCTGCACCGGATCCGAGGCGAACGACATCGCCCTGCGCATGGCCGAGGCCATGACCGGCAAGCGCGGAATCGTGGCGACCGATGCCACCTACCACGGCAACACCACGCTGGTCTCTCATCTGTCGCGCAACAACGTGCCCGCCGTCGGCTTTGGGCTGGACCAGTACCTGCGCCACGTCGAAGCGCCCGACAGCTACCGCATCCACGACCCCGACGGGCAGCGCTTTGCTGCGCAGGTACAAGAGGCCATCGACGCGCACGAAGCCTCGGGCGCCGGGTTCGCGGCGCTGATCGTCTGCCCGCTGTTCCTGAACGAAGGCTTTCCGGCACAGGCCGAAGGCTGGCTGAAACCGGCGGCCGAGGCGGTCCGGCGCGCGGGCGGCCTGTTGATCGCCGACGAGGTGCAATCCGGCTTTGGCCGCTGCGGCAGCCACTTCTGGGCGCATCAGAAACAGGGCGTCACACCGGACGTGGTCTGCATGGGCAAGCCCATGGGCAACGGCCACCCGGTCGCCGGGCTTGTCACCACCTCGGAGATCATGGCGCGTTTCCGTCACGCCTTTCGCTATTTCAACACCTTCGGCGGCAACCCGGTGTCCTCCGCGGCGGCCATGGCGGTGCTGGAAGAGCTGGAAGCCGAGGACCTGCAAGCCAATGCCTCCCGGATCGGCAGGCTTGCTGCAGAGCGGCTGAACGCCCTCGCAGGAAAATACGAGATCATCGGAGACGTGCGGCAGTCCGGCATGGTCTTCGGCGCCGAGTTCGTCACCGACCGCGACAGCAAAACTCCGGCCAGCGCGTTCGCCGGCCGCGTAATCAATACCATGCGCCATCGCGGCATCATCCTGTCCAGGCTCGGGCGTCACGCCAACACGCTGAAGATCCGTCCGCCGATGCCCTTCGGCGAAGCCCATCTGGAACTTCTGATCGATACGCTGGACGACGTCCTCGCCGAAACGCTGGTGTCGGCATGACCGATCCCGTGACCGAGGCCCTGGCGCTCTGGGGTATGAGCGGCGCGGCCTGCGACTTCGTGGCCGGGCGCGAGAACAGGGTCTACCGAGTGCGCGGCGCGGACGGTGCCTTTGCCCTGCGCATCCGCCGGCCCGGGCTGCGGACCGGGGCCGAACTGCGTTCGGAACTGCAATGGCTGGACGCGATGGACCGCGCCGGCCTGTCGGTGCCCCGCCCCCGGCCCTCGCTGTCCGGCGCGCTCTTGGAAACTGTCGCCGGCCACGCCGTCGACATGGTCGGTTGGCTGGACGGTCGCCCCATGGGCCAAAGCCGCGGCGCGCTCGACCTTGACGACCGGGCTGGCACCTTCTTTCGGCTTGGCCGCGACATGGCGCGGCTTCACGCCGCCAGCGACGCCTTCGACCCGCCGCCGGGTTTCGCGCGCATCCGCTGGGACATCGACGGGCTGCTGGGTGAGGCGCCGCTCTGGCACCGCTTCTGGGAGAGCCCGGCGCTGGACGCGCCGACCCGCGACATGCTGGCCACCTTCCGCCGCCACGCCCGCGCCGATCTGGAACAGGCCTGCGCCGATCTGGACTTCGGGCTGATCCACGCTGATCTGGTGCGCGAGAACGTGCTGGTCGATGGCGACGCTCTGCGGCTGATCGACTTTGACGACGGCGGCTACGGGTTTCGGCTGTTCGACATCGCCACGGCGCTGATCAAGAACCGCAAAGAACCGGATTACGACAGGCTCAAGGCCGCGCTGATCCGGGGATATCGCTCGGTCCGTACGCTGGACATGGCTCGCCTCGACCTCTTCATGGCGCTGCGCGCTGTGACCTATGTAGGCTGGATCGTCCCGCGCATGGACGAAGAGGGCTCGCCCGGGCGCAACGCGTTTTTCCTGGAAGACGCCCGGTATTTCTGCTGGCACTGGCTGACCCAGCCGCATCTGACCTAATGGTGGGGATCAGATTACCTAGGTGTTTGATCCCAGGGTTTGACGGGGCGATCCCTTCGGCGGATTGCAAGGAAGCCCTAAGGGGCAAGTTCGTCACGGCGGCGCCACGCACTGTCACCCGGCAGGCGATTGCGGCGCAATCTGCCGATAGGGCACGCACGCTGTCAAAGCAGCAATACAGTGATCGCAGGCTTCGCTCGCTGAATTGAGTCGGGAGGTCGGAACCAACCCAAAGACAGTGGCAATGTGGCGCAAACGGTCGATGGTCGAGGATATCAAGACCGGCCCGAAGGAAACGCGCTCCACTGTCCTGTCCGAGGCCAAGGAAGCAATGGTCCTCGCGTTCCGCCGGCATACTCTGCTGCCGCTGGACGATTGCCTCTTTGCCCTTCAGCCGTCGATACCGCACCTGACCCGGTCAGTGCTGTACCGGTGTCTTCAGCGGCATGGCATTTCACAGCTACCGGATATCGAAGGTGACAAACCCAAGCGCCAGTGCTTCAAGCGCTACCCGATTGGGTTCTTGCACTTCGGCATTGCCCAGGTGCAGAACGCCGAGAGCAAGCGTTGCTCTTTGTGGCCATTGACCCGAACCAGCAAATTCGCGGTGGCACAACTGGTCGACAGGGCGAACCGCAAGGCGAGTTGGCGGATCGTTTAACGGGGTTCTGACCGAAACACTCAGGTCGACAGTCAAATCAGGATCTTTCAGCAGCATCGATGAACGTAGGCATCGGTGCCAAGCGCCCTTACCTTGTTGAACTGATAAGGCCTTTGCCGCTAGCTCTGATCATAACGGTCTAGTCCTTGATCCGCCACATCCTGAAGCGACCCTGCTGCGTCACTTCTCGGATCAGGCCTCTCTGTTCCATCCAGGCAAGGTTCCTTTGAACAGCCGCGCGACTTGCGCCGGTTAAGACCTCCGCCATCGGGGCCGACACCAAAGGCCACTCTGTCAACGCCGAACGAAGAGCGGCCGGAGTTCGCCCCGAAAGCTGAGACATGGCTCCTTCTGCCCGGGCTCCCCATGTTTCGGTGTCATCTAGATGACGCATCGCCGTTAAGATCGCGCTGTTCATCCCATCCAGCCAGCGGGCAAGGCGCTCTGCTGGGAGGCCAGATGTACGCAGCCCCCCTGCCCCCCCCATGGCGAGCGGTGCGAAGATGGCACCGCTTCCATCGCTGGCCGCGATCCTGGCCGCGGTGACGGCGGCTTCGAGCTGGTCGTCGTGTTGTCCGAGGCCCGCCAGGCTCCAGAGATGAAAGCCCATGCAAGCCCGCGTGATCGGGTGGAGACCGGCCGCCGCAGCCATTACGCACAGCCATCCGCCCGCGCGATCCTCGAAACGCTCGGCGCTGGCCAGGATGTTGTCGGGGTCGCGGCGATCCAGGAAGGCCGCTAAGTCGGCCTTCGGTCCGGGACCGCCTATCAGGCGCCTGACAGCCCATCCAATACGTGCCAAGGCATTTGGGTCATCTTGTGCGCCTGATAACCGCATCGATATCCAGAGTGCCAGACGATCAGAGCTCACCCGATCCCCTGCGAACCAACTTAGGTCTGCCGCCTCGATCAAAGCCAGTCTGTGCCGCCAGCCCTCCGGGCCGCGCAGCAACCGGTCGTCCAGCGCACCCAAGCGTCCAGCCACCCTTGCCAGCCGCGCAGCGTGAGCCGCCTCTGCCTTTGCCCAATCGTCGATGACCGCGGTATCACGCGGTTCCGACCGTGGCCCGGGAGGCAGATCATCCGGTTCGTCTTGGAGCGGCCCGGGTAGGAACCAGAGATCGCCTTCGTGAGCCTCCTCATCCCCCTCGGTAGTGATGAGGGGGTCGTGGGAATCATCAGGTAAAGTAGATGCTTGCGGATTCATATGTGCAAAATAAGACCATTTTGCACATTACCCAAGCGATTTTGCGGCCACTGCCCATACTCATAATATGGTAGGGGCGCGCCTGCCGACGGAACCTCTCAGATCGCGCTCAGCGCTATGAAACCAAGGGATTATGTGCCAGCAGGACGAGAGAACACTTTCTTGCATTCGTTTGCAAACGGTCGATTGATACTGACATATTAAATTGAAAATACGCACAGAGTGGGCGAATGTGCGCAAGACCGCCTGCTTTAACCCCGCCAAAGGCCCTGCCATGCCCTTTATCGGCTATGCCCGTGTCTCCACGGATGACCAGTCCACCGCCGCCCAGGCCGAGGAGCTCCGGGCGGCGGGCTGTGTCCGGGTGCATGAGGAACAGGCCTCCGGCGGCGACCGGGCACGACCGGTTCTGAACCGGCTCTATGACAGGCTTGGCCCGGGTGACACTCTGGTTGTCATCCGGCTGGACCGGCTTGCGCGCTCGCTCTCGCATCTGCTGGAGATGATCGAAGGGCTGGAGGCCAAGGGCGCCCATTTCAAGTCCTTGCGCGATCCGGTCGACACCTCCAGCCCGCAAGGGAAATTCACCCTTCAGGTTCTGGGTGCCGCTGCCGAACTGGAGCGCGCCCTGATCCGGGAGCGCACCATGGCCGGTCTGAAATCGGCGCGGGCAAAGGGCCGGATCGGCGGCAACCCCGGACTGCGCAGCAAGGACGCTGCAGCGATCCGGAAAGTGCAGGCTGCCCGCGATGAAGCCCTGTTCCGGCGGCTTGAAGACACTGCTCAGGACTGGGTGCCCGAGGTGCGGCGGCTGCGGCCGGATATGCCCTGGGAGGATGTGGCCCGCATCGTCAATGCCCGGCTTCCCGCTGACGCTGAACCCTGGTCGCGGGAACGGCTGATCCGCGCCGCTAAGCGCTATGTCCGCGAAGGTTTGCTGGAAGGCCGGGTTTTGGAGCGCGCCAGGCGCAGGGATCCGGACGACAGGCTGCTGGCGGTTGTCGCCGCAATCGCAGGCTCTGCCCCGGATATCACCCTCAAGCAGGTCGCGGACCGGCTCGAAACCATGCGTGAGCGGACCCCGCGCGGGCGGACAAAATGGTCTGTGTCTTCCGTCAAGATGCTGATGGACCGCGCCAGGGCACGGGGCCTGCTGGGGACGGCTTGTTCCGAAGAAGGCGGTTCCGAAACACCGGATGACAGCCTGCCTTAGAACAGAACCGCAGGTCCCGGCGGTCGGGCCGCCACAGACCTTGCTGATCATCCCCCGTTCCGTATCTTCTATCAAATACAGGAAATCCGGAGCCATGAAACGCCTGGGTATGGGTTGCTTTTAATTCCCAGCACCCTGCCCTGCATTGCAGTTGATCGTGCTGTTTCTCGCCGTTTGCGCAGCGCTGCGGTAAGCTTGCTAGGCCCGACTCTGTTCCTCACGACCTGCGAGGTCTCAGTTGGGCGGTCGGTTTTTAACTGGCGACTGCCGGCGAGCAGGCTTTGACGGGGCCTGAAGCTAATGAGTACAGTATTCACAGGCATCTCAACTATTTCGGTGACAGTTGCCCCGTCCCACTCGGGATTGCCAGGCTGGCATCCGGGTGGACCTTTGAAAATCAGCAGCCAAGACGAAGTCCCAGTCTTTCACGCTTGCCTGGATCAGTTGCCTAGTCAGGAGAGAGTTCACAGCTGTGAACTCTCTATGCCGCTTCCTGGCGGGCCAAAGCCATCACCATCGGTCCGCTTGAAAAATGCCCTGAAGTAGCTTTAGCGCTGAGGTGCCGCAGATACGCACTGGGACACCGGATTTCGCCAAAACGCTCAAGCATGGCAGAAATCACGACTGATGCCTCGGCAGCACCCGTGGCGCGTTTGGCTTCTTCCTGAACAGCAGATGAAATGCCCATCATCGGGCGCACGGTATCTGCAGCGCGCAAAAGATCGGGCCAGTGGCGGACAGGGCCATCGGCGTAGCCGTGGATCTCGCCGCAGGACGAGAGGATGAGGCGGAGGGAAAGGCTTGGTCCGCTGGGAGCAGGGGCCTTCGGTGACGGGGGTGGAGTTTCACGGGTGACGGATCTTCCTGCTGGGGGGTTCTCAGCATAACCGGCGTCGTCTTTCGATTCCGTATCCGATGCGTGCGCTGGCTTAACGCCCTGTTCAGATTCGTAAGAGTCTTTAATTGAGTTCTGATAGTGCTGCTCAGTTTGAGCGTCACTGCTGCCCATTTTCTCTGCCTGATCCGGTTCGAGCAGGGTGCTTGCTTCTCCAAGACTGGCGGCAAGCTGATGGTGGATTTGCTGAAGTTCCTCAAGCCCCAGCTTGCGGCGGAGAGCGCGGGCCGTGAGCTGAGCGATATCGTGGAACGGCACCGTAAAGTTAACCGGCCTGGCGCAGAATCCGGACTGGCTTTGATGTTCAGACGGCTTCGAGTTGAGCGATGCCGCGCCACGCATCCATGGCGGCGGCGCGGAGTTCGCGAAAGTCTTCGGATGTCATCTCGTGGCGCGGCAGGTGAAACAGGTTTGCAATCGCGTCATGAATGGAGACGAAGCGCTGCAATTGGCGCGGTGACTTGAAGCGCTTCATGACGCACTCGCGCCTTCGGCCCGGTTGGTGTGAGTTTTCAGCCCGGTTAATCAAGCCCTTGTGCGAGCGATGCTCAACCCCCGGCATGATCTCGCGCTTTGCTGCCGGATAAGAACGAAGTTTGTCGGTGATCAAAACCCGCGGCGGAAGGCCCTGCCGGGACAACAGCTTCCGCATCAGCCGAATGGCGGCCTGCCGGCCGCGGCGGGCTTGAACCAGCACATCCAGCACGAATCCCTCCTGATCAACGGCCCGCCAAAGCCAGTGCTTGCAGCCGCCGATCGAGATGACAACTTCATCCAGATGCCATTTGCCGCCAAATTTGCCAGCCGACCGGCGACGGATCGTTTTCGAGAATTCCCGCCCGAATTTTTCGGCCCACGCCCGCACCGTCTGATGGGATACGATGATCCCGCGCTCAGCCAGAAGGTCTTCGACCATGCGCAGGCTCAGGGGAAACCGGAAATACAGCCAGACCGCATGGGCAATCACGTCAGGCGGGAAACGGTGGCGGCGATAGAGGCGGACATCGGTCATGCAGCCATGTCGCATTTTACATGACCCACCGCATTAACTTTACGGTGCCCGCCGCGCCCAACGGCAACGGTGCATTTTAAAATGCACCGCAGCGGGCGGGAGCCCTCCCCTGCCCTTTTACTGCAGCCGCTCAGCCGGTTACTGGCAACCGCCCGCCGCCCAGCTCTTCAGCGTCTGTTTCAACCCCCCGCCAAACGGGTGCTGCTTGCCCAGCGAGCGCTGCATGTTGAGGCTGAGATAGGTGTTGCCCTGGGTGCAGAGCCGTTCCCGCGTCCACTGGTGGCAGGCACTGCAGGATTGATCCTTCCAATAGCTCTCCGGCAGGCCCTCAATGGGCGGAAATACGGGGGAGCGGGTCACCGCCTCGGCCAGGGTCAGCCCGGCAATCTGCGGCATCTCCGATTGAATCGGGCTGGCATAGGTGACCGGCCCCGCCTCCGCCAGCGCGGGCGGCGCGGGATCAGGCTGCGGCGCCGCCGCTACCGCCTCACCGCCGGCCGCCGGGTCCTGGCTTCCGCCGGCTTTCATCGCCGCCGCTTCCGCCGCCGCTATCACGGCAAACCGCCCCTCCGGATAGGCCATCAGATAGGCCTCATAGGCCGCCTTGCTGCCATCGTCCCGGGCGGCCTGGAACATCGCCGTTTCCGCATCCGCAGCGGCCGGTGCGGACTCCGCCGCCGGCGCTGCCGCATCCGGGGCCGCCGCAACCGGCGCACCGCCCTGCAATTCTTCCGCCATCAGTTCAGACAGCAGCCCCCGCGCCTCATCGGCGTATTTACCATCGCCGTAGCCGCGCAGGTACAGCATGATCTGCATCGCGTCCCGCGACGCCTGAACCGACTGCCAGAATTGCGCCTCCTGCAGCTCCGCGGCGCTCATCACCTCTTCAGGCTCGGCCGGCACGAAGACAAAATCACTCACCAGCGAGGAGGTGTCCCACGGCGTCTGGCCGCCGCCGCTCAGGTCCAGAACCGCCCGGCGCACCTGCTTGAACACCTGTTCCACAGGCCGCCCCGGCACCGTGATCTCGCGCGCCAGCGCCTCGGTGAAGGGGCTGTTCTCCCCCTCCCCGTCCAGCGCCACACCGCCCGGTGCCGTGGCATAGGCCAGAAAGGTGCCGGTCGGCGCCTTCATCTCCGCCAGGCCGGTTTCATTCAGGTCGGCAATGTCTTTGAACGGGTTGTTGCGGCAGGCGTCCAGAATCACAAGATTGGTGCGGTTCCTGGCCGAGGCCATCTGCCGCAGAACCGACTGCGCCTCCACCGCCATCAGATCCAGGTCGGCCGCATCCGCCAGCGCCACATCCACCGGCAGCAGATAGTTGCTGCCAAAGCTCTGCACCCCGTGGCCGGCATAGTAGAACAGACCGGTTGCATCCTCTCCGGCGCCGCGCAGCTTGCGTCCGAACTGGCCGATGGCGCGCTTCATTTCAATCTGCCTGGCATCCGCGGCAAGCGTCACATCAAAGCCCAGACCCTCCAGCGTCTCTGCTATCAGCCGGGCGTCGCGCACCGGATTGTCCAGCGGCTGCACCGCACCGTAAGCCGAATTGCCGATCACCAGCGCCAGCCGTTCTTCGGCCAGCACCCTGCCCCCCCAGCAAACCGCCGCAACAGCCAGCACCATCAGCCGGACCCAGATCATCAAACCACGCACGCATCTGCTCCAATTCTCGCCCCTGCAGGGCAGCTTCGCAATTGTTAAGGGTATTTGGTTACGAAACTATCGTGCCCTTGCGCCCGGCAGCAAGTGTGCTGTTAGTCTGGGCCCATCTCTTTCGTCCCTGCCTGCTGGCGGGAGTTTCACGTTGGCAACCCGAACGGAGCGCGCATGATACGTATAACACTTTCATTTTTAACAGTTTTCTTCCTTCTCATCCGCCCAGCCCTGGCCGCCGGCCCGTTTGAGCACGGCTGGCAGCTCAATCCCGATTCCTCCGCCATCCGCTTTATCTCGATCAAAAAGGGCAGCATTGCGGAATCCAGCCGCTTTGCCGCCTTCTCCGGCAGCATCTCCGAGCAGGGCGAGGCCAAGATCCACATCGCGCTCGATTCCGTCGATACTTCTATCGACCTGCGCAACGTGCGGATGCGGTTCCTGTTCTTTGAGACCTTCACCTACCCCGAGGCGGTGATCACCGCCCGGATCGACCCGGCGCAGATCGCCGATCTTGCTGCAGTGCAGCGAAAACAGATCGAGCTGCCGGTCACCGTGTCGCTGCATGGGGTCACGGCAGATCTGACCGTTCCGGTAGCGGTAACACTGCTCGGCACCGACCGCGTCGCCGTTGCCACCGTGCAGCCGGTCATCCTCAAGCTTGAGGCGTTCAAGCTGAACCCCGGCCGCGAAAAGCTGGAGGAAGCCGCAGGCGTCACCATTACCCCTGTCGGGCTGGTCAGCATGGATCTGATGTTTGACCGCACCGCCCCGGGCAGCGCATCTGTCCCCGCGGGGACAGCCGCCGCCGGGGCAGCCACTGCGCTGGAATCCAGCGGCGACTTCAGCCGCGAGGCCTGTGCCGGGCGGTTCGAAATCCTGTCGCAAGGCCGCAGCGTGAACTTTGCGCCCTCCACCGCCCGGCTTGATGCCAGTTCCCGCGACTTTCTGAACAGCCTCTCGGATATCATCCGCCGCTGCCCCGGCATGGTGGTCGAGATCGGCGGCCACACCGACAGCCAGGGCAAGTCCGCCTGGAACATGCAGCTGAGCGAAAAACGCGCGGCGGCGGTCAACGGCTATCTGCAGGAAACGGGCATTCCGGCCGCGCGGCTGGTGGCCGTTGGGTACGGTGAAACCACTCCTCTGGTGCCCAACAACACGGCGCAGAACCGGGCTAAGAACCGGCGGATTGAGTTCAAGATCCTGAACTGACCCGCCCGTCATGCCGAAAATAACCGGCTGTCCCCGCGGGGACAGCACCGGAAAACCCAAAGGCCCGGCAGCTCTGCCGGGCCGCTTTTTTTTTGCAGAACCCCTGTCCCTGGCCGCGGCCCGTCCTCTGTCCCCGCGGGGACACGGCGGTTTTCCCGCCCGAACTCTGCTGGTTTCAGGCTGCTGTCCCCGCGGGGACACTTCGGATTCCGGGCCTGCCGCCACGGGCCTTCTGCCCCCCAAGCAGGACACATGCGCCCCCGCCGGGCGGACAGATCTACCCGCCACTGCCCAGGCCCCCACGCCCATGCCGGCCGGTTTGTCCCCGCGGGGACACAGCAGGATTTTACATGCATTCAGTCTGATCAACATAGTTGTCCCCGCGGGGACAACTGGGAATTCCAATGAGAGCGCGACTGAACCATGCGGCTGAACACTGACAGCATCCGGGCCTGCGCCAGTGTTTTTCCGCCCCAGTCCCCGCGGGGACAGTGTCCGGTTTCCCGCCCTCGCGTCCCCTGCCGATGGTTTTCCGGCTGGGAAAATCGCCGTGCCGCAGCCAAAGGCCCCAGCGCTGTCCCCGCGGGGACAGGCAAAGATTTCACAGGCAGAGCCGGAGGAACCGCCGGGGGAGGCTGGCTCCTGCAGGCCACCGCCGCGGTTTTTCCCGCTTGTCCCCGCGGGGACAGGCCGGAATGTCCCGGGGCGAAATCTGCAGAACCCCATCAGCAGGACACAGGCGGCAGCGGCTGCCCGGCGGCAGGAAGCTCCGTTTTTTCTGTGTCTGTCCCCGCGGGGACAGGGTCCGCATTCCAGACGCCGCGGGCCTGGCCAATGGATGCCGGGGTGAGGGAAGTTGCCGTGCCGCAGCCAAAGGCCCCAGCGCTGTCCCCGCGGGGACAGCGTCGAAAAACAGGCTCAAACACGCTGATTAGATACTGAAACGCCCGGCAGCTGCCGCCCCGCAGCCTGGCCTGTCCCCGCGGGGACAGCCGCTTAAAACACCGGCGGCGGCCAGCGCCAGGCACAAAAAAGGCCCGGCATTTCTGCCGGGCCGAAACGGTTTTGCGGTCCTGTCCCCGCGGGGACAGGCGGTCAGTCTTCCTGTTCCAAAGCCTCGAAGAAGGCGGCAATGGCGTCTTCCAGCTTGTGCCGGTCGATCTCTGAGAAGTCGCGTTCCATCGCCATCTCGATCTTGCCGTCGCGGGCCTGGCAGCGGACTGTCCCCGCGGGGACAGTGCAGCGCAAGGTGGTTTTGGCGACACCGGGACGCGGCGACGACGGCGCGCGGGGGGCGTTCTTGCGCTTGCCCTCGGCAAAGCTGCGCAGCACGTCCAGCTCGGCCTCTTCGCCCGAGGGCTGCACCCGCGCCAGCGTATCGCGCAGCACCTGCGCGTTCATCGCATCCGCCTCCAGCCGCTTTTTCAGGTCCAGCCCCAGCGCCCGCGGGATCGCCTCGGCGAATTTCAGATCGTCGCCGACCGCCTTCAGCACCTGCGCGAAATGGCGGATGTAGATCCGCTTCTGCCGGCCGGCAGAGGCGTAAAGGTCGTTGACCGCATCTTCGATGGTCTCGGCCCCGGTGCCGGTGTCCTCGGCATAGCGCAGCGCCAGCTGGGCCATCTCGGCGAATGAGATGTCGCGGCGCACCAGGTTCTCGTCCACCATCCGGCGGTACAGGCTTTGCAGGCTGTCGCCCTTGGCCACCAAACCCGCGGGGATATGGGCATAGCTCTTGTCGCCGGTCTCGCTCAGCAGTTCGAAATAGGCCCGCATCCGGCGGTAGCCCTGGATCAGCTCGTACTGGCCGTTTTCCTTGGCCTCGACCCGGATCGGGTTGGACAGGCCAACCGCCTTGATCGACTCTTTCAGCTCGTCCAGCTCGGGATCACGCTCATCCTTGCGGTCGCGGATCAGCTTTTTCATGGTGATCATGCCAAGCGGGATCCGGTCGACCACCAGGCCCAGCTTTTTCAGCCGGACAAATTCATGCGCCAGCCGGTCGTTCTCGGCGCGGATGTCCTGCTCGGCTTCAGCCCGGGCACGCAACGCGTCGGCGTTTTCCGAAATCGCCGTGGCCATCGGACCGCGCCGCGCATCCGCCGGTTTTTCATCCGGTTTTTTGGCGGCTGTCCCCGCGGGGAAAACCTGTGGCTCAGACGGGAAGTCGATGTCGAAGACTCTGCGTTTGCTCATGCCTCATCCTCCAGTTTCTCCCAGGCTTCCACCGCGTAGGCTTTGAATTCGTCATAAGCCTGATCGAAGGAGGCGCGCGCGCGCCGCCAGGTTTCGCGGGTCATATCCCGGTAGTCGATTTCATAGATGGAACTCAGGAACCGCCCCGATTGTTCGACTGCGCGGGTCATCTCGATCGGGTGTTCGGTCATTCTACCCTCAAACACCTTCATAAATGCCGAACGCATCGCACGGTGCAAATCGTTACCGCTTTCGTAACGGGTGAGGAGGAAGCGGACATCCTGGAACACTTTGGGCAGCGCAAATGTCCCCGCGGGGACAACGCCGTTAAAGGCCGACAGATCTTCCAGCGCCTCGGACAGCTGGCCGATGAAGGAGGTGGTGGAGTCATATTCCCAATAGCCGGGGCCGGACGGGATATAGAGCATGTCGGCGGCAAAGACCGCGTTCATCGACTGGTAGCCGATCGCGGGGGGGCAGTCGAAAATCATCAGGTCGTAATCTTCCGCGGGCAGCTGGTCGAGGTAGCGGGAGACCGCGGCGAAGAACGACCATTCCGGGTTCAGGTGGCGGTACTGGGCCGAGGCGAATTCGACAAAGGCCGCATTGGCGCAGGAGGGGATGATGTCGATGGTCGGCCAGCTGGTCGGTTTGACAAAGTCGCTGACCCGCAGGTCCTGCAGCCCCATGCCGGTGATCGCATCGGGCAGCTGGCGCCGGGGCAGGGCGGTGCCGGACTCGGCGCCGCTGGCCACGGCGTTCATCCGTTCGGTCTCGCGCACCAGGTCGCGCGCCATGATGCCCCAGACGGTGTAATCCTCGGTGACATCGCTAAGGCCCATGGAGTGGGACAGGGTCGCCTGCGGGTCGAAGTCGACACAGAGCACCCGGTAGCCGTCCAGCGCCGCAGCATGTGCGAAATGCAGCGCCACGGTGGATTTGCCGGCGCCGCCTTTGAAGTTGGAGATCGCCACCCGCAGTGCCCGTTTCCCTGCGGGGCGTTTGGGCAGCAGGGATTTGCGGTTGATCTTGATGCGGCGGCGCAGCTCGTTGATTTCCTCCAGCGAATACCAGCGCTGGCGGCCGTCCTCCTCGACATGGCCCTGGGGCAGCGAGGGGTCCGCCGACAGCCGTCCCCGCAGGGTCGACTGGTTGACCCGGAAAATCAGCTCGGCCACTTCCCAGGAGGAGAACCGGCGCAGGGTCTTTTCCATTTCGGGGGAGAAGGTCTGCTGGCGGATCCAGCTTTGCATCTTGAGAGATTGGGCCTGCATTTTGGACAGGTCTTCGTGCGTAAACATCGCTGCTCCTTAGCCTCACACGTTTTCGATTTAGCAGCGTCCATTTTTTGCGGACGCTAATTCAGCCTCAATATTCATTTACGCCGAATTTGCAAAAAACGCAAAAGCTAATATGGTTTGGAACAGCGTCCTGTCCCCGCGGGGACAGATCTGCGGAAGGCCCAGCAAAACAAGGGCGGAACCGATTCGAAGCTGATCCGCCAAGCGATTCGTTTTATTGGATTTTTCTGGCGTTCAGGGGCCATATTTAGGGGGACACCCCGCGCCAAGACACAGCAGATTGGGGGACATTTCCGGCCCAATAGGGGACACACTGGATGTCCCCCCATACCATTGATACCAATTTTTCTTTCGAAAAAGGGATTGGGATTGAATTCAATTCCGCTCAGCGCTTGACAGAATCGGAATTCCGGACGCAAATCAGGTACAACAAACGAATAGCGTTGAGTTCGGAGCAAACCGGATGGCGCAATTCCCGGCAAAACTGGCTGGGAGCACTTGAGGCAGCATATCCCGGCCCAGCAGGGCAGGGAAGAGAAACGGGGGCAGCAATGCTTGCCAAACGGCCTGCGGGGCGCAATGCCTCTGCGTTGAAGTATGACATCCTCACAGCGATGGGGGCATATGCGCTTGGCCAGGGCAAGGGGGCGCAGAAGCTGGTGCTGCGGTTCATGACATTGATGACCGCGCGCTACAACTGGCAGCGCGATGAGCTGGCAGTGGGCCAGCGCGAGATTGCCCGGCTGTGGGATGTCGATGAACGCACGGTGAAGCGCGAGATGGCCAAGCTGCGGGGCTGGGGCTGGCTGGTGGTGAAACGCCAGGGCGCGCGCGGCCGGGTCACTGAATACGGGATCGATCTGGAGCGGCTGCTGGCGGACACCCGGGAACGCTGGGCGGCTGTGGGCCCGGATTTCGAACACCGGATGCAGAACAATGACGAGCCTGCGCCCAATGTGGTGCCCTTGCGCCCCGGAGCGGCACCGCCTGCGCCGGATGTCTCGGACGGCAGCGAGTGGAGCCTGGCCAAGGCAGTGCTGCATGCGGAGGACCCGGCGAATTATGCGTCGTGGATTCAAGGGCTGGAAAAGGCCGGGCGGGCAGGGGGCCGGTTGGTGCTGAAGGCGCCGAGCCGGTTCCATGCCAATTATGTGATGGCGCATCTGATGCCGCGCCTGCTGGCCGCCTGCCGGGATGTGGACGGCGATGTGGCGGCGATTGTGGTGGAGGCGTGAGGCCAAATCCGCGGCGGGGCGGTTGAACCCCTTGGGGGCAGGGCCTTATGTGGGCGGGCAGGGGCTTGGTTTAAGACCCCCGGCGAGTAACAAGGAGCAGCCCGGATGAGCGGCGTGCAGGACAAAATCTGTGTCATTGGCCTTGGCTATGTGGGGCTGCCGCTGGCAGCGGCCTTCGGGCGGCACCGGCCGGTGCTGGGGTTCGACATTGACCCTGGCCGTATTGCCGAGCTGCGCCGGGGCGAGGACCGCACCCGCGAACTGGGCCGGCCGGAGCTGGCGGCGGCGGAATATCTGAGCTTCACCTCGGACCCGGCCGCGATCGCGGATTGCTCGATCTATATTATCACCGTGCCGACGCCGGTGGATGCCAGCCACCGGCCGGATCTGAGCCCGCTTCTGGCGGCCTCGGCCATTGTCGGCGGGGTGCTGCAACCGGGCGATCTGGTGATCTATGAATCCACCGTCTATCCCGGCGCCACCGAGGAAGACTGCGTGCCTCTTCTGGAAACGCGCTCGGGGCTGGTGTTCAACAAGGATTTCTTTGCCGGCTACTCACCGGAGCGGATCAACCCCGGCGACAAGGCGCGGCGGCTGGCGGATATCGTCAAGGTCACGTCCGGCTCGACGCCGGAGGTGGCGGAACGGGTCGATGCGCTCTACCGCGAGGTGGTGACGGCGGGCACCCACAAGGCGGCAAGCATCCGGGTGGCCGAAGCGGCCAAGGTGATCGAGAACAGCCAGCGGGATATCAACATCGCGCTGGTCAATGAGCTGGCGAAGATCTTCAACCGGATGGGGATCGACACCGAGGCGGTGCTGGAAGCGGCTGGAACCAAATGGAATTTCCTGCCGTTCCGCCCCGGACTGGTGGGCGGGCACTGCATCGGGGTGGATCCCTATTACCTGACCCACAAGGCGGAGCAGCTGGGCTATCACCCGGAGATCCTGCTGGCCGGGCGGCGGCTGAATGACGGCATGGGCGCCTATGTGGCGGGCGAGATGGTCAAGGCGATGCTGAAACGCGGCTTGCCGGTCGCGGGTGCGCGGGTGCTGGTGATGGGGCTGACGTTCAAGGAGAACTGCCCGGACCTGCGCAATACGCGGGTGATTGATGTGGTGCGCAGCCTGGAGGAATACGGCGCGGCGGTGGATGTGTATGATCCCCATGCCGACCCGGAGGAAGCGCAGGCGGAATACGGCATTCCGCTGGTGGCGGCGCCGGGGCAGGGGGCCTATGCCGGGGTTGTTCTGGCGGTTGCGCATTCGGAGTTCCGGGAGATGGGCGCAGCAGCGGTCCGCGGCCTGGGGACTGAGGGCGCGCTGATTTATGATCTGAAATATGTGCTGGCGCCGGATCAGGCCGATTTGCGGCTTTGATCAGCGGAACCTCCCGTTGATACCGGAAGTGCTGTAGCCTTGCCGTGTCAGCAAGGAGGTCGGATATGAGTTACGTTCTGGAAGGCCGCTGCCTGTGCGGCGCAGTGAAGATCCGTGTGAAGGGGCAGCACGATCCCCGCGCCGGCGCCTGTCATTGCCGGATGTGCCAGCGCTGGACCGGCGGGCTTTTCTTATGTTTCGAGGCCGCGGCAGAGGCGGTGACGGTTGAGGGGCCGGTGACCCGCTATCAATCCACCGCCTTTGCCGAACGGGCGTTCTGCAGCACCTGCGGGTCGCAGCTGTGGATGCGGGATGTGGACAAGGAAAACGCGCCCTATGACCTGATGCCGGGGCTGTTTGACGCGGCGCTGACCTGGCCGCTCAGGTCGGAGATCTATGCCGACCGGGCAATGGCCGCCGTGCGGCTGGAAGGCGATCACAAGCGGATCACCCGGGACCAGTATGAAGCGCAGAACCCGTTTATTGACGGCGATGTCTGACCGCAGGGGGCTGGCCGGACTTTGGGGCTGCGGGGCGGGGGCTGTTTTCCAGGCGGGCTTTACCGTCCGATCCGCGGCAGTTTCGGGCCGCTCCAATAGGCGCCACTGTCCTGGCGCAGGGCGTCATAGGCTTCGATGCGGTTTCGGGCCTGGTCTCCGCCGGCCTCGATCAGATGGGTGAGCAGGCATTCCAGCACCGCCATCGCGCCGCCGATGGCGCCGAACGGGTGCAGCGAATTGGCGGCGACCGCCAGCACGTGGTCGGTGCGGATGCCGGGGGCGATGACCTCGCTGTCGGAGATCAGGATCACCGATGCGCCGCGCTCCCCGGCCAGCCGCAGCGCCTGGATGGTGCCGGCAGAATAGGGGGCGAAGGTGACGGCGATCAGGCAGTCCCGGGCTCCGATTTCGAGGAGATCGTCGAGGGCGGCGCCCATGTGGCGGGGCACCAGCTCCAGTCCCGGCAGCGCCATGCGGCCAACATAGTGGAAGTAATAGGCCAGCGCATAAGATGACCGGGTCGCGGTGACATAGCTGCGGCGGGCGGACAGCAGCGTGCCGACGATGGCCTGGGTGCGTTCTGCTGTCATCAGCCGCAGGGACCGCGAGGTGATGTTGAGCTGGTTGCGGGCGGCTGCGGCCTGCAGCGCGCCGGCCGGGCCGCCGTCCGCCATGCGGTCGAGCCAGTCCTGGCCGAGATCAGCGTCGCGGACTGTGGTCAGGGCGGCACGGAAGGGGGCGCGGAAGGTTTCGAATGTGTCATAGCCCAGATGCTGGGCGAGGCGGACAAAGCTGTTGGCGCTGATGCCGGTTTTCTGCGCCGAGGTGCGGACGGTATCGAGGCCGAAGTCGCCGGGGTTGTCGATCACATATTTCGCCGCCGCCTTGAGCTTGGGCGGGAGATCGTCCATCCGGTCCTTGAGGTGCTGGATCAGCCGGGCGGTTTTGCGGGGGTCGAGATGCGGGTCCATGCGCCGCATCAGAGCAGATGTGCGGGGAATGGCAAGGGCGGAACGGGTGTTCTTAGCCGCACTATTCCGAAAGGAAGGCCATCAGGTCCTGGCGGGCGTGCAGGATGCGGATGATCTCGGGGCGTCCCTGCTCCAGCCGGTAGATCACCAGATGCGCGCCGGTCGGGTGAATGCGCACCGGCGGGGTGAATTCAGTCCGTTCGCGGGCCATTCCGGGGAAGCCGGCGATCAGATCGAACAGGGCAAACAGGCTGTCGGCATAGGCATCGGCCTGTGTTTCACCCCAGGTTTCCAGCCCGTAGCGCCAGATGGCGGCGAGGTCGGCACGGGCGGCGGGGCGCAGGCGCCAGCGCGGTTCAGCCATTGCGGCGCATAGCGGCCTTGAACCCTTCGGCTGTCAGCGCCTCTGCCGGGCCGCTGGCAAGGCCTGCGTCGATGGCGGATTGCAGTTCGCCAATGGCGGCCGCGCGGACCTGGTCGCGGCGGATCAGGTCGCGGACATAGTCGCTGGAATTGGCATAGGTGCCGGCGCGGGCCTGGTCTTCGACCCAGTCTTTCATCTGATCCGGCAAGGATACGTTCATGGTGGCCATTGGCAGGTCTCCCTTTACTTCATCAGGATATGGCAATCTTTGCCAAAAGTGCAAGGATGGAAGCCGCGGGGGATGTCCGGCCTGTCAGCCGGGAGATAAAAAAACACCCGCTGCCTGGCGGCGCGGGTGCTTCTTGTTTTCCAGGCTGGCGGTCGGATCAGGCGGAGACCGCCTTGAGGCCCTTTTCCTCCAGCGGATGGATGCTGCCGTCTTCGCTGACGGTCACCCGCTCGCCGTGGCTGAGGCTGTCGAGACCCTTGCAGGCGACCAGCATCAGGACGTCCTTTTCGCGGGCAACGATGGCCATGTGGCTGAGCCAGCCGCCGACTTCGCTGAGCACTGCTCCGGAGCGCTGCACCCATGGCAGCCAGGCCGGGTTGACCATGTGGCAGACCAGAATGTCGCCGTCCTGGAAATCTGCAAAGGCCGCGGGGCTGATGTCGCTGTCATCCTCCATCCAGAACACCCGGGCAGTGGCGCTGCCGCCGCCGGCCACGCAGGTGCCGCCCAGAGAGCCGCCGGCCACGCAGGTGCCGCCCAGAGAGCCGCCGCCGGCCTGGGTCTGGACACCCAGCGACAAGAGTTCGCAGTCGCGCAGGCTGAGGGTGACGGCGGAGGGTGCGGACTTCTTGCGCAGGGCCTCGGTCTTGGCGCGGTCCTCTGCCAGGTGGCGCAGCGCGTCCGGGTCGGCCCAGTTGCCCTGCAGCACTTCGCCGAAGGTCAGGCTGAACACCAGATCCCCAAGCCCGCTGGACTGACCCAGCGCCAACAGGGCGCGGCGCAATTCGGCGACGACGCGCAGGGCCTCGTGCTTGGCCTGCTCCTTGAGGTCCTGATAGGCGATGGCGATACCGATGGTGCCGTCCAGCTCATCCGGCAGGTTGGCGGGGACCGGCACGGTGCCGATCGGCTCCACCGCGCTGTCGAGCAGGGAGTTGAGCAGCGCCGGCGCCTCAGCGTAGCGCGGCGAGGACAGCTCGTAGTCGAAGATCGAGCGGTGGCCCATCAGCCGCATGGCGCGTGCCTGGGCGTCCTTGCCAGTGCAGGAGGCCAGCAGGCTGGAGGGCGCATTGGGCAGTTCCGCGTGCATCAGATGCGCGCGCAGGGCCGGGTCGCCCGCCGCGGCGGTGCCTGCCTCGCCCATGGTGAAGCCTGCCAGGATGTTGATCTTCTCCGCTTCCAGATAGACCTCGCGGATGAACATCTCTTTGAGGGTGGCGATCGACTCCAGCAGCTTGTCCTGGGGCAGGGCGGCATAGTCCACGGCCTGCCAGATCGCCAGCTTGTTATGCAGTTCCGGCATCACCTCGGCCCGGAAGCGGATGATCATCGGCTGCGCCCGTTTGCGCAGCTGTTTGGCCTTGGCGGCGGTGAGCTTCAGGGTCATGCCCTGTTTCAGCGCCACATCGACGTAGGTTTTGCCGAAGAGGTTGACCAGATGGCCGTCGCAGCCCTCGGGCAGGCCATAGGGCACGCCCAGATCGCGGCAGGCCAGGTCGACGCTGCCGCCAGGCGCCCACAGTTCGCTCATCAGCGAGAAGCTGAGCGGGGTGGGGCGGGGCAGCACTTCGGACATTTCGTCCTGTTCCAGGATGGTCTGGTCCGGATCTGCATCGCCGTAACGGTCCAGAACATCGCGCCATTCGGCGAGGCGGGTCTTCTCCTGCTCGGTGCCGAGGCTCAGCGTGGTGATGTCGCGGCTTTGCACGATCTGGAACTCACCGTTTGCATAGGCCCATTCCACGTCTTGCGGGGCGCCGAAGGTCGCCTCGATCTGTTTGCCAAGCGCCAGCAGCGGCGCCATGTCCAGCGTCCGGTCCTGATCTTCGGCGGCGGGCAGGCCGGTGTAGCGGCCAAAGCGCAGGGAGGTCGGGGTGACGCGGCCCGAAACCAGGTCTTCGCCGCAGCCCTCGACCCATTCGATCATGGCCATGCCGGGGGCCATCGGGTCCTGGGTGAAAAGGACGCCGGCGTATTCCGCCTGCACCATCTCCTGCACCACGATATTGCCCTGACCGGTGCTGTCGCCCTCGCCGGAGTAGCTGGCGGCGCGTTCGGAGGAGAAGCTGGCCACCACCTCGTCCAGGGCGCCGCGGATGGTCTCTGCGGTGACGTCGAGCACCGATTCAAAGACGCCGGCAAAGCTTTGGTCGGCGCCGTCCTCGTTGCTGGCGGAGGAGCGCACGGCGACGGGTTTGCCGCCGGCCAGACGGAAAACCTTTGCGGCAAATGCATCTTTACGGGCATCAGACATGGCGCGGTAGTTCTGGATGGCATCGGAGCGCACGATCACGCCGCCGGGCACCGGCAGGCCCGCATTCCTGAGGATCGACAGACGCAGCGCCTTGTTGCCGGCGTCCTGCAGTTCCTCGGTATAGCCCATCGGGATCACGCCGCGGGGCAGTTTGGCGAGCCTGCGTTTGTGGGCGCGCAGGGACAGGGCCTCAGCCAGAGTGCGGTGCATGCCGGTGACATAGGCGCGCTGGACCAGCAAGAGCGTCAGGCTGAAGCAGAGGTAGGCATTGGCGGCGCCGGACAGGGAAAACACCATGGCAAACAGCGCGGGCATGCCCAGCACCATCCACAGCAGTTTCTGCCGCCTGGTCTTGGCGACGGCCCACAACAGGTAAACGGCGGCCAGGGCACAGAACAGCACCGGCATGATGAACAGCGGGTCAGGCACGCCGAGGTCGGCCATCCACAACAGCGGAGCCTGCAGCGAGGCGCTGGCCTCCTGCGCCGCGGAAACCCCCAGCATCATCACCGGCAGGAACAAAAGCGCGGTGAGGTTTTTCATCGGGGTGAGGCCCTTGCCGGTGTAGAACGCCTGCACCGCGCGCGCCTTGCGCACCGGGTCATGGGCCAGCTTTGCCTTCAGCGCTTTCAATTCGTCCGCGGTTTCATTGGTGATGATCTGATCGCGTTCGGATTTCAGCGCGACGGGCAGCACCAGGATGCGGGTCGCGATGGACAGCGCCAGGAGGCCCAGCAGGATATGGCTGCGCTCATGCACCCACAGGAGGGCGGTTGCCAGCGCCGAGATCGCCTGGTCCCAGAGACCGGTCTGCTGCTCGGCCAGCCAGTCCTGCACATGCGGTTTCGGTTTCGGTGCGACGAAATATTCCCATGGCAGAGTGTAGCGGCCGCGGAAATCAATGCCTTGCTGCGACAGCTCCAGCCCCAGCACCTGGCTCATGAAGCAGCTGCGGCGGTCATAACAGGCGGCGATTGTCGGCTTCTCCGGATCCAGTTCCGCAATCCGTGCCATCAGGTCATCGGTGGTCATCTTGCGGATCGGGATGTTGATGGCGCCGGGCAGGTGGCCGCCCTCGAAATCGCCGGGATAGCGGGTGTCGACAATCTGCAGGTCCTCGGTGGTCAGCAGCGCCTTGAAATCATCGGTGCCGAGCAGCACATCCTTGCCCGGGTAGTCCGGAATGGCGCGCAGGTCGGACAGGGTTTTCACGTCCTTGTCGGAGAAATCGCGCCCCTCGACGATCCATTTCTCGATGCCGCCGGCGATGAAGCTGCAGTCGATGCCCATGGCGGCGAGCCTGGCGCAGGTTTCCGAGCTGCGGTTGCCGTTGTGGCAGAACAGCACGACCTTCTGGCCCGGCTGCACCGGGCGCGACTGCAGGAAGTCCGGGAAACGGATGTGGGCAGCGCCGGGCAGGGTGCCCATGGCGTTTTCGCCGGTCTCGCGGATGTCGTAGAACAGGGTGGAGCCATCCTGCAGCGCCGCCGCGGCGTCTGTGGTGCTCATCGCCAGCGGGTGGTTCTCCTGTTTGGAGAAGCTGGTCTCCTTGAGGCTGGCATCCTTGATGGCGGTGCCGTCAAACTGCGCCGGCCGGGTCAAAGTGGCCTGCAGCCTTGCCAGCTCTGCCTGAGCATGCGAGGAGTACTGCCAATAGTTTCCTGCCGCCAGCGCAATGGCCGCCAGCACGAGGGTGAAGATCAGCTTGACCGGGTAGCGGCGTGGCGAGCCGCCCGGTTTGGGGGTAAAACCCAGTTTTGCTGCAACAATTGCGCCAACACCGGAAACCATGGCAATTCCCACGGCCAGAACCTGCGATAGCGAAGACACCGAGCCGATCACCAGTTCCGGCGATGGAATAGCCAGGGCCGCAACGGGCAACGCTGAAAAAAGCGAAGTGAGCACGGTGACTTGTGCTGAGCGGCGGAAGGACCTGGCGGTCCTGGAGGGCAAGTTGGTATTCTTCACGGCAGTTCCTGTTGCACCTGTTGAGACTGATCTTCTGACATTATGGCGAATTTGCCTAAAAGATTACGAATATCTTACTGAAGAGTTAATATAGCGGGCGCAAAATAAAGGAACCGTAAAATTTTTCGGAGAATGCGAGGTGCGTTAATATTGCGTTCTTAACCATGTGCTATGTAACCAAGTATGGCGGCCCGCCTGCGGTGCCAGCCGATCGCAGTCAGGAGGCTAGAATCGTGACACTTTTTAAGTGTAGCGTTGATATAGTTAGGCTTTTCACGAGGCGCCTGCGGGAGGCGGCCCCCGGGGCTGCGCTGGCCGTTGGACTTGCAGCCCTGCTGCCCGGCACCGGCCAGGCCGGGATCGAATTGGTGTTCGGCACCTATGCGGCCGATAAACCAACCGCAACGGTCAAAAAGTACCAGCCTTTCCTGTCTTTCCTGTCCGGCCGGTTGAGCGATGAACTGGGGGAGCCGGTTTCCATCCGGCTGAAGATCGCCAAGGAGTATGGCGAAAGCATCCGCCAGCTGGCTGGCGGCGAGGTGGATTTTGCCCGTTTCGGCCCGGCGTCCTATGTGCATGTGATGATGGAAAATCCGGAGATCCGGATTATCGCGATGGAATCCAAGAACGGCCGAAAGCGGTTCAAGGGGGTGATCGTGGTGCATAAGGACAGCAGCCTGCAGTCGGTTGAGGAACTGGCCGGGCTGAGCTTTGCCTTTGGCGATGAACTGTCGACGATCGGCCGCTACCTGGCGCAGGAACACCTGCTGGAGGCCGGTATCAGCGGCGCCGACCTGCATGATTTCGCCTATCTCGGCCGCCACGACCTGGTCGGAGAGGCGGTCGGCGCCGGCAAGTATACCGCGGGCGCGCTGAAGGAAAGCACGTTCAAGAAACTGGTCGCCAAGGGCGTGCCGATCCGGGTGCTGGCCTCGTTTGACAATGTGACCAAACCCTGGCTGGCGTCGCCGGATATGCCGGACAGCGTGCTGGAGGCGATGCGCAAGGTGATGCTGTCCTCGGACAACGAGGAAATCGTGCGCCGGATATCAAAAAACGGCTTTTTGCTGGGAGCAGATGCCGACTATGACATCATCCGCCGGGCGATGGAGCGCAGCCTGGCATTCTGAGGTGCCGCAGTAGAGATATGAAACGTACAGGCATACTATTTCAGATCGTGTTGTCGCTGCTGCTGGCCGCGTCGGCCGTTGGATTGGCGGTCGGCCATCTGGCCAAGCGCCAGGAGGTGCAGCGGCTTGAGGAGCAGCTTGCCGAGCAGGCTGACCTGACGGTTTCACTGCTCAGCGGGCTGATGCTGGAATCGATCATCGTCGAGGATGTTCCGGTACTGGAGACCGGGCTGATCGAGGCCGTCAACCGTAACCCGAAGATTGTATCGATCCAGATCCGCAGCCCGTCGGGCAGGCTGCTGGCCGCGGCCAATGCGCCGGCCGTGCCGCCGCCGGATCATCATGTGATCTATGAGCGGCCGATTGAGCTGGAAGGCGCCTCCTTCGGCACCATGATGGTGGAGTGGTCGACCCGCGACGGTGAAGCGCTGGTGGCGGCCAAGGTGCGTCAGATCATCATCTGGACCGTTGTGCCGGTGCTGGCTCTGTCGCTTCTGGTGCTGTTGCTGGTGCATGTTCTGGCGCTGCGGCCGTTGCAGATGATCCACAACCGGATGTCTGATGCCCTTGCCGGGCTGCGCAGCCCGCTGCGGCCGCTGCCCTGGTTCGCATCCCGGGAATTCCGGGCGCTGGATTTTTCGGTCGGCGTGCTGGAAGACGCATTCGCCGAGCGCGACGAGCGCGAATACGCTATGGAGCAGGCGCGCGAAGCGGCAGATATTGCGAACCGCGCCAAGTCGGAATTCCTTGCCAATATGAGCCATGAGATCCGCACCCCGATGAATGGGGTGATCGGCATGGCGGAGCTGCTGCAGGACACCGCTCTGGACGAGGACCAGCGGATGTATGCGGAGACCATTTCGAAATCCGGCACCGCGCTGCTGACGATTATCAACGACATCCTGAACTTCTCCAAGATCGAGGCCGGCAAGGTCGAGCTTAACCTTGCGCCGTTCAATTTGCAGACAGCGCTGGAGGATGTGGTCACCTTGCTGTCGCCCAAGGCGGCGGAAAAAGGGGTCGAGATCACCCTGCGGTACGACCCCGCGCTGCCGGAAATCTTTGTGGGCGATGCCGGCCGGATCCGCCAGGTGATCACCAATGTCGCCGGCAATGCGGTCAAGTTCACCCGCAAGGGCTATGTCTATATCGACTTGACCGGCCGCGCGCAGGACGGCCGCCATTTGCTGACGCTGCAGGTCACCGATACCGGAATCGGCATTGAGCCGGACCGGACCGGAGATATCTTCCGTGCCTTCGAGCAGGCTGACAATGCCGCCAGCCGCAATTTCGAGGGCACCGGCCTGGGGCTGGCAATTTCGGCGCGGCTGCTGACGCTGATGGGCGGCTCGGTGCGGGTGCGGTCGGAGCTGGGCGAGGGGTCTGTGTTCACCATCGAGTTGCCGCTGCAGGCGGGCGGCCATGTTGCCCCGGCTCGGGCGGGCAGCCCGCTCAGCTTGGCCGGACTCCACGGCTTGCTGGTGGATGACCTGGAATTGAACCGGGTGATGCTGTCCGAACGTCTGAGCTCCTGGGGGGTGGCCTGCACCCTGGCCGGCTCGGCGCATGAGGGGCTGGAGATTCTGTCGGATGCGCAGCTGGACGGGCGCCGGTTTGATTTCATCATTCTAGACTACCAGATGCCGGCGATGGACGGGCAGGAACTGGCAGCCCGGATCCGCGCTATGCCGGGTTTTGAAACGGTGCCGCTGATTGTGCTGTCCTCGGTGGAACATGCGCTGACCCGGTCGGATTGCGAGGCGATCGGGAATTGCGAGTTTGCGCTGAAACCTGTGCGGGCAGTGCAGCTGCAGCAGGTGATTACCCGGGTGCTGAACGTTCAGGGCGAAAAGCCGGCTGCTGTTGCCAGCGGCGGGGGCATGGAGGCGCCGCAAGTCCGGCGGGTGAATGTCCTGCTGGCCGAGGACAACCGCACCAACCAGCTGGTGGTTACCAAAATGCTGAAAAATACGCCGCTGAAGATCAGCGTTGCCAAAAACGGTGTGGAGGCTGTTGCGCAGTTCCAGGCAGAGCGGCCCGATATTGTTCTGATGGATATGATGATGCCGGAGATGGACGGGCTGGAGGCCACCGCCGAGATGCGCCGGATCGAGGCGGAGACTGGCTGCGGAAGATGTCCGATTGTGGCGCTGACTGCCAATGCGCTGCAGACCCACCGGGAAAAATGCCTGGCGGCTGGGATGGATGATTTCCTCAGCAAGCCGATCAACAAGAAGGCGCTGATCGAAGCGGTCAGCAAGTGGACCTGCGATGATGACCTGCAGCGCACCGGCAGCTGAGGCGGCGCATACACAGGCCGGCCAAGGGGATGCCGGCAGGCAGAGACAGGCCCGGTGTCAGGCCTGCTGCCCGGACCGGGGCCCTTTCCTGTCACTCGCGGCAGGGATGCGGTAGGGCAGCGGTCAGCCGCGGTGCCGCTGCAGCACCAGGCCGGCGAGGCTGGAGGCGGCAAAAAGCGCGGCTGCCAGGCAAACGATGCTGGGGCCGGCCGGGGTGTCGAACACAAAAGCCAGCTGCAGCCCCCCCGATGCCGCCAGCATTCCCAGCAGCGCGGCAATCACCGCCATCCGTTCCGGCGTGACCGCAAAGGGGCGGGCGGCTGCCGCCGGGATCAGCAGCATGGCGGCGATCAGCAGCACCCCGACCACCTTGATGGCAACCGCCACCACCAGCGCCAAAGCCAGCGTCAGCACCATCTGTTCGCGCCGGGGATCAATGCCTGCCGCATGGGCCAGATCCGGGTTCAAAGTGGCCGTCAGCAGCGCGGACCAGCGCCACCAGAGCAGTGCCAGCACCAGCAGCGCGCCGCCCCAGATCACCGCCAGATCACCGCGGCCCACTGCCAGGATATCGCCAAAGAGATAGGCCATCAGATCAATCCGAACGCCCTGCAGGAAAGACACTGCGACCAGGCCGAAGGCCAGCGAGGAATGGGCAAGAACCCCCAGCAGCGTATCCATTGCATAGCCGCGCCCTGCAAGCGCCGAGACAGTGGTGGCCATGGCCAGCGCGGTAGCCAGCACACCGGCAAAGACCGAGACATCAAAGCTGAGCGCCAGCGCCACGCCCAGGATTGACGCATGCGCAGTGGCATCGCCGAAATAGGCCATCCGCCGCCAAACCACAAAACAGCCCAATGGTGCCGCGGCCAGGGCCACGCCGATGCCGGCCAGGGCGGCGCGGATCAGGAAATCGTCAAGCAGGATCATTCCGCTGCCTCGTGATGGTTGCCATGCGTGCAATCATGATCATGGCTGTGATTGTGTTCATGCCGGTAAAGCGCCAGCGCACCCTGGGTGCCGGTGCCGAACAGGGCGCGGTATTCGGGCGCGGAGGCGACATGTTCCGGCGCCCCTTCGCAACAGACATGGCCGTTCAGGCAGACCACCCGGTCCGAGGCCGCCATCACCACATGCAGCTCGTGGCTGACCATCAGCACAGCACAGCCAAGCTCCTGCCGGACCTTCTCGATGCGCTGGTAAAAGGCGGCGGACCCGGGCTGGTCCAGGCCTTGGGTGGCTTCATCGAGGATCAGCAGCTGCGGATTGTTCAGGAGCGCGCGCGCCAAGAGAACCCGCTGAAACTGGCCGCCGGAGAGACCGGACATCTGACGGGAGGCCAGATCGCCGGCGCCGGCCTGCTCCAATGCCTCGGAGGCGCGGCTATCGGAAACCCGTTCCGGCAGGCTGAGAAAGCGGCGCACGGTCAGCGGCAGGGTGGGGTCGATATGCAGTTTCTGCGGCACATAGCCGATGCGCAGGCCGCGTGCGCGGTTGACGGCACCGCCTGTGGGTTTCAGCGCGCCGATCACGCTGCGCAGCAGGGTGGATTTACCGGACCCGTTGGGGCCGACCACGGTGACAATCTCGCCGGGTTCAATCACCAGATTCACACCGGACAGCACTGTTTTGCCGCCATAGGCGACAGTCAGATGCTCGAGAGAAATCAAGTTCATGCGGCGCCTGCCTGCTGGCATTTGGGGCACAGGCCCTCGGCCTCGATCACGGCGCGTTCGATGACAAATCCCGCGTCGCGGGCGGCCTGGCCGAGCTGGCCCTGAGTAGGCTCGCGCTGGGATTCAGCCACCGCATCGCAGGCGCGGCAGATCAGGAAGACCGGCGCGTGATGCTCGCCCGGATGGGTGCAGGCGATGAAGGCGTTCAGGCGTTCGATCTTATGGGCAAAGCCGTTTTTCACCAGGAAATCCAACGCCCGGTAGGCAACCGGGGGCTGTGAACCCAGGCCTTCTTCGCGCAGGCGGTCGAGGATTTCATATGCCCCGAGCGCGCGGTGTTCCTGCAGCAGGATCTCCAGCACCCGGCGGCGCACGGGCGTGAATTGCAGCCCGGCCCTGCGGCACTGAGTGTCCACCGCTGCGATGCAATCGTGAATGCAGCTGCTGTGGTCATGCGGTTCAAAACCGATGGTGTCCATTGCGGGGGTCCTTTGGACGGAGGCTGATTTGGCTCTTGATATGTTATGTTATGACGTTTATCAACCGCGTGATGTTATAAAGTTACATGAGGCGGAAATGCAAAAATCCAGCATGTGGAAAAACGGTGCGGCGGTTGTGGCCTTGCTGGCCGGGGCCGGGACGGGGGCTGCCTGGGCGGAGGTGCCGCGAGTGGCGGCGGATATCACGCCGGTGCACGGGCTGGTTGCGCGGGTGATGCAGGGCCTGGGCGCGCCTGACCTTGTGGTGCCGCCGGGGGCCTCGCCGCATGGCTATTCGATGCGCCCCTCGGAAGCGCGGGCATTGGATCAGGCGGATGTGGTGTTCTGGCTGGGAGAGCCGCTGACCCCCTGGCTGGAAGGCCCGTTGGAGAAGCTGGCCGGGGACGCGCACCGGGTCGAGCTGCTGCAGGCAGAGGGCACCACGGTGCTGGCCTTCCGCGAAGGGGCGCGGTTTGAGGCGCATGCGCATGAGGACGCGCATGGGGAGCACGGCGGCCACGCGGATCCCGAGGGCCGCGGAGATCAGGACGGTCATCGGGAAGAAGGCCACGAAGATCATGCGGATCACGAAGCGCATGCCGGCGGCGAAGGCGGTGACGGTCACGAAGGCCATGATCATCAAGAGCATGGGGAAGCAGGCCACGATGATCACCACGATGATCACCATGACGAGCACGAGGACCATGAGGCTCACGCTGCGGCCCATGGGCATGAGCACCATGGGGCCGATCCGCATGCCTGGCTGCTGCCGGCAAATGCGCAGGTGTGGCTGGACGTGATCGCAGCAGAGCTGTCAGAACACGATCCGGATAATGCAGCCGCCTACAAGGCCAACGCAGAGGCAGGCAAACAGGAGATTGCGGATGCTGCCGCCAGTATCTCGGCTGTTCTGGAGCCGTTCCAGGCCCGGCAGTTCATCGTGTTCCATGATGCCTATCAGTATTTCGAGCAGGGCTTTGGCCTGCAGGCGGCAGGGGCGATCTCGCTGAGCGACGCCAGCACGCCAAGCCCGGCCCGGATTGCCGAAGTGCGCGATGCGGTGGCGGAGCTGGAAGTGTCCTGCGTGTTCTCGGAGCCGCAGTTCAATCCCGGCCTGGCGGCCACCGTGCTGGATGGCACCGGGGCAGGCACTGCTGTGCTGGATCCGCTGGGGGCCGGGCTGGAGCCGGGACCGCAGTTTTATCCGGCGCTGCTGCAGAGCCTCGGCGCTGCGATTGCCGGCTGTTAAAACGCGGAGGCGGGCCAGGGCGGCCCGCCTTTTTACCGGTTGCTGACCAGATGGGTGAGGGTGGCGCCGGTTTCGTAATAGGCGCTGCGCAGGCCTGCAAAGGCGATCGCGTGGCTGCGTGACGGCGGCACTGGCAGGCGGGCGCGGTCGCCGGTCAGCAAGGTTTCGGCCATGGCGGCGCCGAACAGCGTGCCGGGGCCGATGCCGCGGCCGGAGTAGCCGAAGCAGGCCAAGCCGCCGTTCAGATCGAGGATCTTGGGCAGGTGTTCGGTGGTCATGGCGATCCGGCCGTGCCAGTGGCTGCGCAGGGGCATGTCTTTCAGTTCCGGATAGAGCGCCGCCAGCTTGCGCGGCAGCCAGTTGCGGTGCAGGGCGCTGCCGAAGTGGTTGAGCGCGCCCATGCCGCCGATCACCAGACGCCCGGCCTGATCCAGCCGCCAGGAGGACATCACCAGCGCAGTGTCCCAGCAGCCTTCGCGGCCCGGCAGGATTTTGCCCTGCAGCGCGGCGGGCAGCGGATCGGTGGCAGCCTGGAAATAATGCACCGGGATCACCTGCGGCGTCTCATAGCCGGTGATATCGCGGGCATAGGCATTTGTCGCCATGATCAGATGTTTGGCGCGGATGCTGCCCTTGGGGGTGGAGACATGCCAGCTGCTGCCGTCGCGGCGGATCGCGGCGGCGGGGGAATGCATGTGCAGCTGCGCGCCGGCCGCCGCGGCGGCGCGGGCCAGTCCGCGGACATAAGCGAGCGGCTGGATAGTGCCTGCGCGCGGATCGAACAGCGCCCCGTGCACGGCAGCGGAGCCTGTGCGCCGGACGGCTTCGTCCCGGTCCAGCAATTCCACCGGCGCGCCGATGGCGGCGAGCTCCGCGTGGCGGCGCTGCAGGTCCTTCAGCCCGGCCGGCGCATGGGCGCAGTGCAGGGTGCCCGTGTGCACCGGCTCGCATTGAATGCGGTGTTTTTCGATCAGGGAGAACACCCTCTGAGGCGCGCCGCCCAGCAGGGCCGACAGGCGGTTGCCGGAGTCTGCGCCCAGTTCGGCGTTGATGTCTTCGGGCGGCAGCCAGAGGCCCGCATTCACCAGCCCGACATTGCGGCCCGAGCCGCCGCTGCCGATCTCCGCTGCCTCGATCAGCTGGACCGTGGCGCCCATTTCTGCGGCTTGCAGTGCCGCGGCGCAGCCGGTGTAGCCGCCGCCGATCACCACAAGGTCGGCCTCTGCCTCCCCGGTGAATTCCGGGAAGGCAGCGTTTTCCTGACAGGTTTGCTGCCACAGGCTGGACGCCGTTTCAGATGTCAAATTTGATCCCCTGAGCAAGCGGCAGCTCGCGCGAATAGTTCACCGTGTTGGTCTGCCGGCGCATGTAGCCTTTCCAGGCGTCGGAGCCGCTTTCGCGGCCGCCGCCCGTCTCCTTTTCGCCCCCGAATGCGCCGCCGATTTCAGCGCCGGAGGGGCCGATGTTCACATTGGCAATACCGCAGTCCGAGCCCGCTGCCGAGAGGAAATATTCAGTTTCGCGCACGTCTGTCGAGAAGATGCAGGAGCTGAGGCCCTGGGGGACTTCGTTCTGCATTTCAATGGCTTGGTCCAGATCAGAGTATTTCACCACATAAAGGATCGGGGCGAAGGTTTCCGTGTGCATAATGTCCGTCTGGGCAGGCATCTCGGCAATTGCCGGATGCACATAGGCGGCTGCGCCGTGGGTGTCCGTCAGGGCCTGAGCGCCGCCATGCACGGTGCCGCCTTCGGACTGGGCGCGCTTTAGCGCGCTGGTCATCGCATCAAGGGCTGCGGCGTCGATCAGCGGGCCGACCAGGGTGCCGTCCGCCAGCGGGTCGCCGATGGGCAGGCCCTCGTATGCCTTGACCAGGCGCGGGATCAGCGCGTCGTAGATATCCTCATGCACGATCAGGCGGCGCAGGCTGGTGCAGCGCTGACCGGCGGTGCCGACGGCGGAAAAGACGATGGCGCGCAGGGCCATTTCCAGATCGGCGGAGGGTGCCACGATCATCGCGTTGTTGCCGCCAAGCTCCAGAATGGTGCGGCCCAGGCGTTTGGACATATCGGCAGACACGGCCTTGCCCATCGGCACCGAACCGGTGGCGGAGATGATGGCAACGTCTTTGGAAGCAGTCAGCACCTCGCCCAGATCACGCTCGCCGATCAGCACCTGAATAAGGCCCTCGGGGGCGTCTTTGCCAAAGGCGGCGATGGCGCGGTCGCAGATTTTCTGCACCGCCAGCGCGGTCAGGGGGGTTTTTTCGGAGGGTTTCCAGATCACCGGGTCGCCGCAGACCAGCGCCAGTGCGGCGTTCCAGCACCAGGGGGCAACGGGGAAGTTGAAGGCGGTGATGATGCCGCAGGTGCCCATCGGGTGCCAGCTTTCGCGCATCGCGTGGCCGGGGCGTTCGGAAGCAATGGTAAGGCCGTAAAGCTGGCGCGAGAGACCGACGGCAAAGTCGCAGATGTCGATCATCTCCTGCACTTCGCCGAGGCCTTCCTGGTAGATTTTGCCGCATTCCAGAGTGACGAGGCGGCCCAGGTTTTCCTTCTCGCGGCGCAATTCGTCACCCAGAAGCCGCACCAGTTCGCCGCGGCGCGGGGCAGGCACCAGGCGCCAGGATTTGAAGGCCTCTTTGGCGGCGGCGATCCGGGCTTCGGCCTCTGCAGCGGAGTGGGTTTTCAGCCGGGCGATTTCGCTGCCGTCCACGGGTGTGGTGACGGCGAGGCTGCCGCCGGTCAGTTCGGCCTGGGTCAGGCCGGCAGCGGCGAGGATGTCGGAATGGGGCATTTCAGGGTCCTTGTCGAGCGGGGCAGGGCATGAGGAAAACTTTTGGGTGGATTCCGCGGGCATCCTGCCGGATACGGTTCTGATATAGAAATTGCACCGCGCTCTCCGGATTGCTAATGAAACTAAATCCTGCCCCTATGAGTTTGAGTCATATGATCGCGCCGCGCCGTTTTCTGCCTTCCATCCCTTCGCTGCTGGCATTGGAGGCGGTGGACCGGCTGGGCAGTGCCTCGGCTGCGGCAGAGGATTTGTCCCTGACGCAAAGCGCCATCAGCCGCCAACTGAAACAGCTGGAGGAGCAGATGGGGGTCGATCTGATCGCCCGTGACCAGATGCGGATGCAGCTGACGCCGGCGGGGACCGGGTTTGCCAAGGAAGCGAGGGCGATCCTGACACGGCTGGCGCAGGCTTCGGTCAAGCTGCGGGCGAACCCGGACGGCGGCAGCTTTACCCTGTCGATCCTGCCGTCATTCGGGCTGCACTGGCTGGCGCCGCGGCTGCGGGAGTTTGCCGCCGCGCATCCCGGCATCACGGTGAACCTGCACACGCATAATCTGCCGTTCAGCTTTGATGCGGGCACGGCGCAGGCGGCGATCCATTACGGCACGCGGGACTGGCCGGGGGTGGCGTATCTGCCCCTGATGCCGAAACATGTGCTGCCGGTCTGCGCGCCGGGGCTGATGGCGGGGCCGGTGTCTGCGCCGGCGGACCTGCTGGATTACCCGCTGTTGCATCTGGAGACCCATCCTGATTGCTGGGAGCAATGGTTTCACTTGCATGATGTGCCGGCGGCCAAGCTCCGGGGGATGCTGTTTGACCAATCCTCGGCCATGACGCAGGGGGCAGTGCATGGGCTGGGGGTGGCTTTGCTGCCGGATTTCCTGGCGGAGAACGAGATTGCGCAAGGCCGGCTGGCGCTGGCGATGGAAGGCGCGGCGGTGAGACTGGGCGAGTATTTCCTGGTCTGGCCTGCGGATCAGGCCGAGGAGTATCCGCTGATCAAATTCCGCGAATGGCTGCTGTCGCAACTGGGGGAGGTGTGAAATGCGGCTGCCAAGCCTGACCCATCTGCGCTGTTTCGAAAGCGCTGCGCGGCATCAGAGTTTCACTGCGGCGGGAGAGGAGCTGGGCCTGACGCAAAGCGCCGTCAGCAAGAAAGTAAAGGAGCTGGAGGCGGATCTGGGGTTCGACCTGTTCCAGCGGTCGGGACGGGGCGTGGTGCTGACGCCGGCAGGGCAGGGGCTGGCCGCCGATCTGGAGCTGGATCTGGCCGGTTTGCGGGCGACGCTGCAGAAGGCTGCAGCTGCCGGTGCGGGCCGCTCGGCCTTGCGGATTGCGGTGCTGCCCGCCTTTGCCAACCTGTGGCTGATTCCGCGGCTGCCGGATTTCTTCGCCCGCCATCCGGAGGTGGAGCTGAGTTTCTCGACGAGGCTGGAACCGTTTGATTTTGCGCGGGAGAACTTCGATCTGTCGGTGCACTACGGGCTGGACAACTGGCCGGGCACCCATATGGCGCCCTTGTTCGGCGAGGAAATGGTGCCGGTCTGCGCGCCGGGATTCTACGCCGCGCACCGGCTGGAGCTGGCGGGCAACCTGGCGCAGGCGCCGCTGTTGCATCTGGACAGCCGGGCGGGATCCTGGGCGGAATGGTTCGACCGCGCCGGGCTGGCAGGGGCACCGCGGCAGGACGGGCGCTATTTCGACCAGCATTCGATGGTGATTGCGGCCGCGGCGGCGGGTCTGGGCGCGGCGATTGTGCCCTATGACATGGTGGCGCGGGAGATTGCGGCAGGGGATCTGTTGCGGATCCCGGGACCGGAGCTGGTGTCGCGCAAGCGTTATTACCTCGTGCGTCCGCACGGGCCGGTGCCGGAGGCGGTGCAGAAGCTTGAACGGTGGCTGAAAAAACAATTGCGATCGAGGCCGGATTGAGAAGATGCGCCTGGGCGCGGCGCTTGGCATTTGATGCCAAACCGGAATGAATGCTGTCGCAAACTGCCGGTTTCCCTGATGCTTTTGCCGCGGCAACCTTGCGGCGCCAGCAAACCAGCAGGGAGCCCTCGCCATGGCCCAGTTCCGCCGCGCAAGCCGTCTTGACCCGATCGGGGTCTCGGAGATTCTGACCATCGGCGCAAAAGCTGCCGGGATGAAACGCCAGGGGGCGCCGGTGATCATCCTTGGCGCCGGGGAGCCGGATTTCGACACGCCGGACCATATCAAGGAGGCTGCCGCCGCCGCGATGCGGGCGGGGGAGACCAAATACACCCCGCTTGGCGGCACGCTGGAATTGCGGCTGGCAGTTCAGGCGAAGTTCAAACGCGACAACGGGCTGGACTATGGGCTGGACGAAATCACCGCGGGCACCGGCGCCAAGGAGATCCTGTTTGATGCTTTCATGGCGAGCCTTGATCCCGGCGATGAGGTGATCGTGCCCGCGCCCTACTGGACCTCTTATTCCGATATCATCCGCATTGCAGGCGGCGAGCCGGTGCTGGTGCCTTGCGGCAGTAACACAGGGTTCCGGCTGACCGCAGAGAAACTGCAGGCGGCAATCACCCCGCGCACCCGATGGCTGCTGTTGAATTCGCCCTCGAACCCGGCAGGCGCGGGGTACAGCGCTGCGGATTACCGGCCGCTGCTGGAGGTGCTGCTGCGGCATCCGGATGTCTGGCTGATGGCCGACGACATGTATGAGCACATCACCTATGGCGGGTTCGAATTCGCCACGCCTGCGCAGGTGGAGCCGCGGCTGAAGGAGCGGGTGCTGACGGTCAACGGCGTCTCCAAGGCCTATGCGATGACCGGCTGGCGGCTGGGCTATGCGGGCGGGCCGAAAGATCTGATTGCAGCGATGAAAGTGGTGCAGTCGCAATCGACATCGCACCCGTCGTCCATTTCGCAGGCGGCAGCGGCGGCAGCATTGAACGGGCCGCAGGAGGTGCTGGCAGAGCGGCGGGCCGGTTTCCAGGCGCGGCGCGATCTGGTGGTGGAGGCGCTCAATGGCATGGACGGCATTGAATGCCCGGTGCCGGAGGGGGCGTTTTATACCTTTGCCGATTGCGCCGGCGTGCTGGGCAAGCGGACGCCGAAGGGGGCTGTGCTGGAGACGGACGCGGATTTTTGCGCCTACCTGCTGGACTGCCACCATGTGGCCGTGGTGCCGGGCCGGGCCTTTGGCATCTCACCTTATTTCCGGATCTCCTATGCGACATCCGAGACGGAGCTGCAGGAAGCCTTGACCCGGATTGCCGCTGCAGTCGCGGCGCTGGCTTAGGCCTGTGCCGCGGCCGGCTGGCGGCGGCTCCGGGCGCTGGTCCAGGCCAGCACCAGCTGGCGCTGCACGGCAGCAGCGGCGAGGCCGAGGGCAAGGCCGCCAAAGATTGCCAGCGCATCGGTCAGCGGGCTGCGGCCCTCCAGCCCGATCATCGGCATCAGCAGTTCCGGCACGAAACGGTGCAGCAGGTAGACCGGGAAGGCGGCCTGCGCCAGCCGCATCAGCGGGCGGGCCGCAAACCGCGGCATCGGCAGGCGGGTGACGAACAGCAGCCCGGCAATCAGCGCCAACAGCCACATGTATTTGATCCAGCCGCCGTACCAGTTGCCGCCAAGATAGGCCGCGGAGGGCATGATCAGGCAGGCTGCCCCCAGCACCAGAAGCCGTTGCCGCAGCGTGCTGGCGGCGGTGATGCACCAGCCCAGGGCAAACAGGTAGAAGACCCACGGCGCGGTGAACTGCGCCCGGCCGCCGATTGGCCAGACCTCGGGTACGATCAGCCGCAGCGCCACGGCAAGTGCCAGAAAACACAGGCCGGTGCGGAACGCGCCCTGGCGGACCAGCCAGCGGCGCACTGGCGGCACGGCAAAGGGCAGCGCCACCAGCAGGGTCATCTGCAGATAAGCCTCGATGAACCAGTACAAATACGGCAGCATCAGGTGGGTTTCCGGGATCGTCAGGGCAAAGTTGCCGGCCAGAAAGACCGAAGCCCAGGGCACCTGCTCCCAGGCCGCGGCATAGCCTGCGAGGATCAGGTAATAGGGGATCAGCACCGCCGCCACCGGTTTGAAGAAACTGCGCATATCGCCGGACTTCAGCGCGTCCCAGCGGAAGCCTGCGATGCTCATCCCCATCAGGATCACCATCGCCGCTGCCCCGCCGAACACCGGCCAGAAGGTCTGATGGGCCACCACCACCGCGAGGATGGCAACCGCACGCGCCGCTAGATCGAAGGGCAGGCTGGCACCGGGCGCCGGGGCGGCTTGCTCCAGAGCGCTGATCGGCATGTCTTCCCAGCCGGCAGGGGCGCCGCCGAGGGCCTCGTCCAGGGCCAGGGACAGCTCGACATGGCGCAGGGAATCTCCGCCGAGCGCAGCGAAGCTGTCGTTGCGGCCCACGGTCTGCGGCGCAAAGGCGGCCTGAAAGGCTGCCAGCACATTCCGGGCAGGTTTGGGCTGCGCCGACTGCGCCTTCAGCGCCGGATAGTCGATCTTGCCATTGGCACGCCGCGGCAGGGATTTGCGCGGCAGGACGGTGAAATGCTGCTGGCCGATGCCGGTCAGCTTGGCGGCCAGTGCGGCGATGCCGTCCTTTGGCCCGCAGATGGCAATCGAGATACGGCTGTCATCGCCCCAAACCGCGGCCTCATGCCCCTGAGCGGCCATGGCACGTTCGATGGCGTCATGGCCGATGCGCAGGCCGGCGATCTTGGACATCCGCGAGAGCCGGCCGGTGATGTGGTAGAGCCCGTTTGCATCGCGCCGGGCCAGATCGCCGGTTGCCAGTTCGCTGAGTTCTGCGCCCCTGGCCAGATCACTGCAGCTTTCGGCATAGCCCATCATCACGTTCGGGCCCTGGTAGATCAGCTCGCCTTCGCCTTCCGGCGTGGTGATTTCGGTACCGGCTGCAGAGCGCAGCAGCAGGCGGCCGCCGGGTACGGCGCGGCCGGCGGCGCCGGGATTGTCCAGTGCCAGATCCGGCGGCAGGTAGCTGATCCGCGCGGTGGCCTCGGTCTGGCCGTACATGACATAGAACCGGCCGCCGCGGGCCTGCATCCGGGCGGACCAGGCGCCGACCTGCTCCGGCTCCATGGCACCGCCGGCAACAGTGAGGGTTGTGATCCGCTCCGGCAGCGTATGGGAGAGGCCGGCGCTGTCCAGCAGGCGGAAGTGATGCGGCACGCCGGCCAGGCTGGTGGCGCCGGAGGCCTCCAGCGCTGTGGCAAAGCCGGGGTCCAGCACCGAGCCGGGAGACAGCCATAAGCTGGCACCGGCGGCAAGATGCGAGTGCAGCACCGACAGGCCGTAGGAGTAATGCAGCGGCAGGATCAGTGCGGCGCGGTCGTCGGGCCGGATCTCCAGATACTGGGCAATGGCCTTGGCATTTTCATCCACCGCAGTGCCGGACAGGCGCACCCCGCGGCCGTGGCCGGTGCTGCCGGAGGTCTGCAGCAGCAGTGTCAGATCCGGGTGGATTTCTGCGGGGTCATGGGCGTGCGCCAGCAGCCGCCAGGATCCGCCCATGCGCCGGAAGCTGGCAGCCGGGCGGAACCGCTCCTCAAGCCGGGCAGCGGTGACGGGGTCCGCGGCCGGCAGCGGCATCACCGCGTGGCCCGCGGCCAAGGCGCCTGCATAGGCGATGATGGCCTCGGGATCGGATGCTGCTTCGACCGCAATGAGCCGCCGGTCTTGCGGCAGCAGTCTGCCGAACTCTGCGGCAGCGTCAGCCAGCGCAGCGTAAGTCAGCTCGGCTCCGTCCGCCGCAATCACGCAAGGATTGCCGGCAAACGCGCGCAATTCGTCCAGGTCGTAGAACATCCGCATCTCCTTCGAGCGCGGCGGGTAATTTAATTTACTAATTTTGTCAATTATTGACCGGCGGCCCCTTGCCAGCCCGGTTCCGGCTGTGGAGCCGGATTGAAGATTGAGTGCGGCAGATGAGAAACATGACGCTATCAAGCCGCCAATCCGGCCAGCGGCATTGTGGACCATCTGAAACGAGATGCAGGCTGAAAGTTTCCATCACCGGTCTCTTGGCAAACACAGCAGGCCAGTGGGAGCGGCGATATCGATCACAGTCCTTTGCCCTTGACGTTCCATTTCGTACGCGACTTGACCTGAAGGCGGTGCCTCAAAATGTACTGCCGGCCGGTCAAGGCGGCCGGAGACGATTTGCATCGCCTCATCGCTTAGCTACCCGATGCGGAGTTGCTGGCGCTCAGGTTGGCTGACATGATGGACAGCTCCGGGAAACTCGCCGGAAGACAGCAGAAACTGCTGTTCCAATGGCCCGAGAGCCGGGGTGCCATATCGGACGTCCGGCCGCACAGGTAATTTCCAGTTCCACGGCATGAGGTATAGCGGGCCTTTCTATAGCTCAAATATTGTTCCATGGTGAGTTATAGGGGGCGATGCTATCGATCAGCGCCGGTCCTGCCGGGATCGGTGCCATGTGGATACTGATGCGCGAACTCGTCATTCCCAAGGCAGTGGAAATCACTTTCGAATGCGTCCTTGGTTGAACATCGAGGACACGCCCCGAAAGGCCTCTAACCTGCTAGCATCCCCTCCAGGACAGCCCTCGTAGCGGCCTGATGGTAGGTCTGCCCTGTATGCCCTGGACCATCGGGTGATGGTCATTTCCTCAGTCTTGCTTCGGCCTTCCCTTCGAAACAGGAGAAAACCGCGCGGGCCGGGCGGATTGCGCATCGCGGATTATCGTTGCCGGGCGGAAAATCCGCTGGAACACAGGAATCCCCGCCGTGTCCTAATCCAGCACGGAGCACTATAAGCCCCCCGCATCAGCCCGCTCGGGCCGGGGTATCAATCCCAGGAAAATTCAGGAATGCCCCAATGACCAAGCAAAGCGTAACCCCGCGGCAAGATTGCGTTACCCAGGGAATCCGTACCCGCTGACGAATTCTGCTTATTTTGGCCGGCAACATGGCGCTGCGCCGCCGGTTTCATCCATAGCCGGTACTCGTCAAGCATGACATCTGGAAGCCGATGTCACGGTATCTTGCACAGTCATAAGCTGCCCTTGCGTGCCGCGGAAAAAGTTCCATCGAAAGATCACTTCTGAAGGGATGCCGAAGGCTGTGGCGGTTTCAGCCGGAAAACATGGATCAGGCACCGGCCGCTCTGCCTCAGCAGCAGGCAGGGGCCGAAGCAACATCGGGACAGAAGTTATCATCATGAAAAAGAACATCCACCGCGGTTGGCGGGCGGCACAGCTTTATATTGGGTTTCACCGCGACCCATCCGGCCGGAAACGCGATACAGCGAAGGTGTGGCCGTCGCGGGATTGCGATCCAGATTGGCTCAAGACACCCCGCCACTGGTGCCGACAGCCGGCACTGCGAAAGGCGGGCCAGGCGGGCACAGCGATGGCAAACTTGACCCGGAGACGCACACCGGCGGCAGTACAGCTGCCGGGCTAAACGCATCCCTGAACCACGGCGAAACGCCAAAGGCGGCGGAGGTGCACAGCTTGCCTTGCGCGCAGAAGTTTCAGGCGGTCCAGGCGGGCAGCCATCATCTGCAGGCACGGCAATGCTCCCGGCCGCCTTCTGACGGACCGGATTGCCTCAAGCCCGAAAGCTATCCTGGTGAGTTTTGAGAACGGAACCCGGGTGGATGAGGTTCCATTGTCGGAGCTGGAATTGATCGAAGTTATTGAGCTGCAGAAGGAGCGGCCTGAGATTATCCGGAATCAGGCGCGATGTTACCGCTGTTTTCAGCGCAGGTTTTTTGAGACTGCAGATCGTCTGCGGCCCACAATAGTTGCGGTCGGGCTCAGGGCATTGAGACTGGAATATGAAGCCTGAGACCGGCTGTCGCGAGAGCGGTTGTTCGCTGTAAGGTGGCCGAACGGGGGAGATGCGGACAGGGACGAAACCGCTTTCGCGGTAGTGGCGCTTGTTGCGGAAACAGCGCGTTGACTTGCGGGCTGGGATTTTGCGGATGCGCGCGTCTGTCTGACGATTGGGAGCTTCTCAATCTGATGGCAGGAGATTTCCATGACCGACCAATATGTGCCGAAGCTGCGCCAGCGGTTTCTCGAAGACATGCAGATCAAGGGTCTGCAGCCCAAGACGCAGACGCTGTATTTGCCGGCGATGCGGGAGTTTACGCGGTTCCCGGGGCATTCGCCGGGCACCGCGGCGCCAGCGGAGTTGCGGGCGTTTCAGCTCGACATGAAGGAACCGGGCGCCGGCGGGCCGGCCTTCAACAACCGGCTGACGGTGCTGAGTTTCTTTTTTGCGGCGACATGCCCGGGCCCGGAGATGAAGCGGCACATGCGCTATCAGCGCGCAGCGAAGAAGATCCCCGCGGTTCTGAGCGCCGAGGAGGCCGCGCGCATTTCGGAGGCCGCGCCGGGGCCCGGGCTCAGATACCGGGCGGCCTTCAGCGTGGCCTGTGGCGGTGGGCTGAGGGCGGGCGAGGTTACGCACTTGAAGGTCACCGGTACCGGCAGTGACCGCATGTTGATCCGCGTCGGGCAAGGCAAGGGCCGCAAGGACCGCCATGTGATGCTGCCGCCAAGTTTGCTCGAACTGCTGCGCGGCTATTACCGCGAAGCGCGTCCGGCAGGCTGGCTCTTTCCCGGCCGCAACCGGGTCGATCCAATCCCGGCGCGGCAGGTCCACCGGGCCTTTGGTGCGGCCTGTGACTTTGCCGGGATCACGAAGAAGGTCTCACCTCACACTCTGCGGCACAGCTTTGCCACCCATCTGCTGGAAAGCGGGACTGGCATCCGGGTCGTCCAGGTGCTGCTTGGGCATGCCAAGCTGGAAACGGCGGCGGTCTACACCAAGGTGGCGACCAAAACGATCCGGGATGTCATCAGCCCGCTTGATCTTCTGGCGGGTCGGGAGGCCGGGCCCGGTTAAGCCCGGCTTTCGTGCCGCGCCCCGGACTGGAGGCCGCGGAGATCTTCCGCGCCGACGGGCCTGCCTGCCGCCAAGAACACGCTGGGCGCCTGAACCTTCCGCAGTTGACGGTGATGTCCGCGATTGAGACCTGCCGGACCGCCGCGCTTGGCGGCCGCGTCGCGGCCTGTGACAAGTGCGGCCGCCGGCACATCGCTTATAACTCGTGCCGCAATCGGCACTGCCCGAAATGCCAGGGGGCCACGGCGCGGACCAGGATCTCTGGCGCGCATGGAAGACCTGTTGCCGGCCGAAGACTTCCATGCGGTTGTTACGCTCCCTGCCCGGATTGCCGACTTTGCCTGCCAGAACAAGGCGGCGGTCTACGGCCTCTTGTTCAAGGCTTCGTCACAAACGCCACTGACCATCGCTGCCGGCCAAAACACCTTGGCGCAAAGATCGGCATGGCATCGGTGCTGCACACATGCGGCCCGGCGATGACCCACCATCTGCACGTGCATGTCATCGTGCCAGGTGGCGGGCTGTCCCAGGACGGCACCCGCTGGATCGGCTGCCGCCCAAGGTTCTTCCTATCCGTGAAGGTCCTGTCCCGGCTGTTCCGGCGCCTGTTCCTTGAAGGGCTGATCCGGTTGCTCCGGACGAGCAAGCTGCGTTTCTTCGGAGCATTGGCGGGACTGGCCGGCTCCGGCAGCTTGGCAGCCCATCCCGCGCCACTACGCAAGACCGATTGGGTTGTTTACGCCGAGCCACCCTTCGGAGGGCCCGAAGCCGTGTTGGCCTGTCTCAGCCGCTATACCCGCCGCGTCGCGATCTCGAACCAGCGCTTGGTCAGCGCCAATGCCGGCACGGTGGCCTTCCGCTGGAAAGACTACCGCATCAGGCGCGGTGACCGATTGAAGATCATGCGCCTGCGCACGGACGAGTTCATCCGTCGCTTCCTGATCCACGTCCTGCCCTCCGGCTTCCTCGCCAACGGCATCCGCCGCGGCAGGATCAAGAAGATCAGGCATTTGCTCAACGCGGGGCCCGAACCCGGTCAGGCAACCGGTGAAGCGGCAAGCGATGATCCCGACGGCCGGATCGTGTGCCGGCCTGGCCCCAAATGCGGCGGGGCGATGCGCATCGTTGAGACATTCACCCGCGGCCAAACCCCGAAATCCCGCGCGCCGCCATTGGGGGAGGCCGCATGACACAGCGAAAATGCCCGGCCTCGCGAGACGCAGACGCCGAACCGATCACTGCGCCCGGCCTCATGAAACAGGCGCCAAAACAGGCACCAAAACAGGCTAATGGATGCGAAAAGACAAACCAACCGGCAACAACAGGCCGTCAAAACCGCCGCGCCTGCACTCGTCAAAGCGATCAGCCCCACCGATCCGGCCAACGAAGGCTGAACTCGTAACGCACAACCCCCATAGCAACGAAAGCCGCCCGCGCTTTCCTCCTTGTCAGATTTATCGCCGCTGCATCTCACGATGACAGCAGCCACAAACCTCAGACAAGGCCGCCGTTGGATGCGGCACAAGCAGTGACCGCTCCCAGCGAAAACTTGGCATTTAGGGGGCTTTGTTGCGCAAGGAGCGTAAAGCCCGCACGTCCTCTTTCCCCAGACTGACTTATCCCTTGGGTTCTGTGACGGGTATGCCGAGCGCGGTGTAGCCGTTCAGAACCGCAGCGCGGACCTGGAATTCGGCAACCTGACGATCGAAGTCGCGTGCCATAAGGCTCTGCCCCAGCAGTTTTACACGATGCATCTTCGTCTCGGCGCGGCTTCGGAGGTGGTATCCGATCCACTTATGCCAGATGGCGCGTCCAAGGTATTTCGAAACGCGGAGCGCTTCGTTCCGGGCGATCGGACCAGGAGTGGATGGCTTCCACGGCTTGGCGTTCTAGCGGGGTGGAATGACAGCGTGTGCGCCTCGGCCGGCGACAGCCTCGCGGCACTTCCGCGTGTCGCAGGCACCGTCCGCGGTGACCGATCCGATCTCCGCGCCGGCGGGGATCTGGTCCAGCAGCCCGGGCAGCATCGGCGCGTCACCGACATGGCTGCCAGTAACCTCGACCGCACGGATTTCCAGCGTCGGTTCGCCGACGCCAAGGAGGAGCTTGCGCCACAACCGGCGTTTCGCGCCGCCATGCATGCGGGCGTGCCACTCGCCTTCGCCCTCTGCCTTTATGCCGGTGCTGTCGATCAAAAGGTTCAGAGGCCCCTTCGAACCGCCGCAGGGAATGTCCGCGACACGTCCTAGGGGTCTTCCGGCGCCTGCTCAGAGTGCTGAAATCCGGCACCGTCCAGTCGAGACCGATCAGCCGCAGGAGGCTTTGGGCGAAGCCCGTCGTCTGCCTGAGCGCCATGCCGAAGAGGGCCTTCAGTGTCAGACACGTCTGGATCGCGGCGTCGCTATACTGCGGCTGTCGGCCTCGCTTGCCGGGCGGCGGCGGCACCCAGACCATGTCTCGGTCGAACCAGATCGTCAGGGAACCACGCTGTTCGAGGGGTTCGTTGCAGACCGGCCAGTTCTTGGTCTTGTAGCTCGGCGGGTTGGGTCTGCTCATGCAGCCGAACTACCACGCTGGATTCACGAGATGAATCCCTCCTCGCCGCTGCGCGACAAAGCCGTGACCAGCATGAACTTAGGCTCCAAGCAGGCCGCTTCTACTCTTTTGCGGACGATCCGGGAGCGGTGTGCCGCGCTGCGTAGTCGCGCAGCAAAGACACACGCCGGGGCCGGAAGCTGCGTCCGTTGAGGCATGCGAGTTCGATCCCGGCGGCGTGGAAGACGCGCCAGTCCTGCCGCAGGCAGCACCAGACCAGCACCATCAGTGTGCGGTCCGAGTAGCTGATGCCCAGGGGCCAGACCTCGCGCTGCGTGACCCGGCCCTTGAGGTCACGATACCGCACGTCGAGCGCCAGTTCCTCCCAGCAGGCGCGGCGCAGAAGCGGCATGTCCACGGTGACCTGCACGCGGGCAGGCGGCGGGCGGAAGCTGCGCAAAACGGTGTGCATGGCTTGCTGCGACTGCCCGTCGGCAAGCGTGGCAATGATCCTGGCAAGGGCCGAACGGCCTGCCGCCTCCAGTGCCGCATCGCCCGTCTGGCGCAATTCTCCCACGGCCAGGACCAGCGCCTCGATCTCCAGCCGGGAGAAGCTTTGCGGCGGCAGCGCCGGGTCCTCGGTCAGCCGGTAGCCGACCCCGGCCTCGCCATCGATCAGGGCGCCGCCCGCGCGCAGCGTGGCGATGTCACGGTAGAGCTGCCGCCTTGATACGTCCGTCTCCGCCGCCAGCCGCGCGGCCGTGACCGGCGCGGGCAGGCGGCGCAGCGCGTCCATCAGGCGCATGAGGCGGTCGGTCCGGGCCATGCTGACGCGATCTGTCAGCAGCCTGCAGCTAAGTCAAGGCATCACGCAATTCCAGGAGATACCCATGCCGACACTCTACCACGCCCCGAACTCCCGCTCGACGTCCATCCTTGTCCTGATCGAGGAGTTGGGCGTTGCCGACAGTATCGATGTGATCGGCGTCACCGTCGACCGGCAGGATGGCAGCGGCGGTCCGGACCCGCGCAATCCGCATCCCGAGGGTAAGGTGCCCTACCTGACCGACGGAAATGACCATGTTCGCGAGCGCGGTGCAATCGTCGCTTTCCTGACTGACAAGTTCCCCGAGGCCGGGCTCGGCCGTCCCGCCGGGCACCCGCAGCGCGGCGCCTTTCTGAGCTGGCTGTTCTATTATCAGGGCGTGATGGAGCCCGTGCTGGTGCTCGACTGGGCGAAGATCGATCATCCCGTCCTGGACGCGACATTCCGCGACCTGGATGCCGTTTTCGCCCGCCTGTCCGAAGCGCTGGACGGCCAGCCCTATCTTCTCGGAGAGGACTACTCGGCGGTCGACCTGCTGCTGTCGAGCCCCTTTCATTGGCTTCCGGACGCCATGCCGGAGCAGCCCTCCGTCCAAGCCTGGATAAGGCGCTGCGCCGATCGTCCGGCGTTCAAGGCCGTCACAGAACGGGAGAGATCCTGACGGCGGAAACAGGGCAGGGCCGCGAAGCCGGGCCTTTCGGTCATTTTTCCGGCCCCGCTGAAGAATAAGCACGCGCTGACAACTTTCAGTGCTTTATGGACATCACGCTGAAAGCCGGGACCGGTTCAGGCTGACCTCGATTTCGGTCAGCTTCGGCCCGGCCGTGCTCAGATCCAGAGACCGGAGAACGTGACCGCGAGCCCAAGCCCGCAGAGTCCTATGGTCGGAGCCAGGCGGCGCGCTCCGATCAGCCCGGCAGAGACCAGCGTCAGCCCCACGCCCATGCGCAGCAGTGCTATCAGCGCGTTCAGCGGATCATGGGCGAGGTTTAAGATGCCCGGATTGGCCACCATCCCCAGCGGGATCAGGTACAGCCCGACGCCCAGCGACATTGCGGTGAGCGCCACCTTCAGCCAGCTCTCCCCGATCATGCCGGCTGCGATGAACACTGCGCCGCAGACCGGCGGAGTGATGGTGGACAGAAGCGCGAACCAGAATACGAAGAGATGCGCCTGCAACGGCTCAAGCCCAAGCTGTGTCAGCGCCGGTCCTGCGACGGAAACGCAGATCACATAGGCCGCGGTGGTCGGAACTTCCATGCCCAGGATCAGGCATGCGATCGCAGTCAGGATCAGCGACGGCCACAGCAGTCCGCCCGACCCCTGGATAATCAGCGAGGTGATCTTCACTCCCAGCCCGGTGATTGACAGCACGCCGATGATGATCGAGGCACAGAGGATGATCGCGGCGATCATCGATACCTGCCGTGCCCCGTTCAGAAGCGCCGCAGCGGTGCGGTCGAGGATCTGGCGCGGCCGAAAGGACATCTCGGCGTTGAAGACCAGCAGCACAGCACCGGCCATCACCGACAGCGCCGCGGCATATTCCGGCGTGAACCCGGCCCCGAACATGCTCCAGATCAGCACGCTGAACGGCACCAGGAAGAATAGCGAGGTGATGATCACATCGCGCCGCTGCGGCCGCTCTTCGGCTGGCACGCCGCGCAGGTCGAAGCGGCGGTTGTAGGCGTTGATGCCGACCCAGACCGCCAGGAAATAGAGCAGCGCCGGCAGCACTGCCGCCGCCATGATCGAAGTGTAGGGCACCCCTGTCAGCTCCACCATCACGAAGGCTCCCGCCCCCATCAGCGGCGGCATGATCTGACCGCCGGAGGAGGCCACCGCCTCGACTGCGGCCGCCAGCCGCTTGGGGTAGCCCAGCCGCGTCATCGCCGGCATGGTGATGGCGCCGGTAGAGGCGACATTGGCCGACGCCGAGCCGGAGATCGAACCGAACAGCGCGGATGAGATAACCGAAACCTTGGCCGCGCCGCCCTTGAGACGGCCCGCGGCGGCCCCGGCCACATTCATGAAACCCTGGCCTGCCTCGCCCGCGTTCAGCACCGCGCCGAAGATCACGAAAATCGACACCACCCCGACCGACACCCCGGTCAGCGATCCCCAGATGCCGCCCTCGGCGATAGTGAGGGTGCCGAGGAAGCTTTCCAGCGGCGTGCCGGAATGGCCGAACTCGCCGGGAATGTGCTGGCCGAAAAGCCCGTAGAGCAGCGCCAGCGCTGCCACCACCGGCAGCGGCCAGCCGATAGCCCGGCGCGCGGTTTCCAGCACCACTGCCAAGAGTACCACCGCAATGGCCACCTGGCCGCGCCCCTCGAGGAAGCCGTACTGGTCGCCCAGGGCATCGGCGTTGAGCGCCACCCAGACTGCCGCGGCGCAGCCCGAGATTGCCAGCACGATCCCCGATAGCAGCCGCCAGCGCTCCTGCACGCCGAACACCAGCGCGAACGGCAGTATGAAAGCCATGTGCAGCGGCCGGCTGACCAGGTTGGGCACGATGCCGGTAAAGACCAGGGCGAGGTGGTAGCTGACCAGGCCTGCGGCCAGCAGCAGCCAGAAGCCGGCCGCAAGACGGCTTTTCGGAAGATGGGTCATGAGGCGGGCTTTCGGCAAAAGAAACGGCGCGCTCCGGAAACGGGAGCCTCCTTGAGTGCGCCGCTGTGGCTCTTATTGGTTCCGGGCGTCCGGCAGGGCGATACCGGCTTCCTCGTAATAGCGGACTGCACCCGGGTGCAGCGGCGTGGTGATATGCGCCATCAGATCGGCGGTTACGCCACCCCACCAGGCCGAGGTGCCGGCCATCCTGGCCTTCTGTTCCCAGTAGGTCCGGGTAAGCTGGTAGGCGGTTTCGTCGTCCATCTTGGTGGTGGTGAAGGCAGCCACCGGCAGCGAGGTCGTCACCACGTCCTGATCCTGACCAGCGTAAGTGCCTGCCGGGATCACAAGCCGGGTGCGCTTGGTCTCAGCCACCTGTTCCGGGCTGAGCGACAGCAGCGTCACCGGGGTCGAGGCGGCCGCTTCCACTACGTTCGGCGCCGGGAAGGAGCCGGCGGTGACGAAGGCGCCGATCTGGCCGTTCTTCAGTGCGGCAACCGCGTTCGACAGCTCCGCATCGGCGATCTTCACCTTGTCGGCGAGGCCGAACAGGGTGAGGTACTTCTCGCCTTCGGTCGCACCGAACGAGCCCTTGCCCAGCAGCACAGTCTTGCCCGCCAGGTCGTCCAGCGTGCCGGTGCCGCCTTCGCCGGCCATCACAAAATGCATGGTCAGAGAAGGGATCGGGAACAGCGCCCGGATTTCATCGAATTGCGGCGCCGACTTTCCTTCGAAGGGGCCTTTACCCTGCTGCGCGAGACCGACCAGCGCTGGCGGAGTGGTGAACACATAGTCGCCGCCGCGCGCCCGCACTTCCATTACGTTTTGGGTCGACCCCTGGCTTTCCTCGATGGTGACGATGATGCCGCCATCGGTTCCGGCTTTCATTGCTTCTGCCAGTTCCACCCCCATCTGGTAGTAAGAGGAGCCGCTCTTGGCAGATTTGTAGGTCACCCGCGTTTCAGCCTGGGCTGTTCCTGCCAGCAGCACGCCGGCTGCCATCATGGCGCCCATATGTTTCAGAAATTTCGTCATAAGTGGTTCCTCCGTCCCAGACCGTGAATAGTCGATAGTCCAACTTTGGCCGCTGCGCCAGACCGGCCATGGCGACACGGGTTTGCATATGCTTGAATGACCGCTTTGCGCGCGCCGCCGACAACTGGAAGAACAGGGGCCGTGATGGGGTTCGTGTCCGCCGCGCCGGCGCTGCACCGGTAAAACCCGAAGTTACGGCAAAGGGATCGGCGGGATCAATGAACGGCTGGGGCCAGAAAAAGAGATCCGCCAAATCACAGGCAAACACCTGAAAAATCGGATCGAGAGCAACCAAGCGGTGCCCAAGCATCTGACCCAGCCAAAGCGCGGCTTCTACCACGGGATCGTCTTCGCCGCGAACCTCTGTTTTGAAACCGCTTGAGTGGAAACGGAAATACCGCAAATCTCAGCCTAGAAAGCCCAACGCAACAGACCCCTTGCATTCCTTCGCCCTATAACCGACAGGGCGCGCTCCTGCGGCAAGGTCCTTTTGCGGTGTGGCGCGCATCTTACCCGCCACACCTCTGACTGTGAGGGCATTGCCCTGCCAGGCTGTGCCAGATTCTGGAAACCACTCCTAGTAGACGCCTATCAGCCGAGGCAGGAACAGCGATAGCGCTGGCAGGAAGGTTACCGCCAGCATCACCGGCAGCGCAACCCAGAAGATCATCATCAACGCCGGCGCTACTGCCCGGTGAATCGAGACCTTGCCGGTGCGGCAGGCCATATACAGGATCGGCGCAACCGGCGGGCTGTTGGCGCCGATCACAACTGAACAGGCGACAATGGTTCCAAAATGCACCGGATCCACGTCATTAGCCAGCATCAGCGGCAAGAACAGCGGCGCGATCACAACAGTAACCGACAGATCATCCATGATCATGCCGACGAAGATCAGGAAGACATTTACCAGAAGCAGGATCAGAATCCGGTTGTCTGTCAGCCCAGTGACAAATTCTGTCAGCTCCTGCGGCACACCCTCGGCCACCATCACCCGCCCGATCATAAACGAGAACAGCAGAATGAAGATGATCGTGCCGGTGGTCTCGCCCGCTGAAATCAGACTGTCGCGCAGACGGCCAAAGGTCAGATCCCGGTAGATGAAGAAACCGATCAGAATGGCGGTCACACAAGCCACGGCGGCCGCCTCGGTCGGGGTGAATACCCCGCCATAGATGCCCCCCAGGATAATCAGTGGCATCGACAGCGCTGGCAGCGCCTTGTAAGTGATGCTGAAGCCGCTCTCCTGAGTGACCTCCGCGGGCGGCGGCAGGTTCTCGCGAGCGGCAAGAAACCGGCCAGCCATGATTTTGTTGAACAGGATCAGCCCGATCATCAGCAGAAGCCCCGGCACAACAGAGGCTGCAAACAGCGCGGTAATCGACTGGCGGGTGACCACGCCGAACAGGATCATGGTGATCGACGGCGGAATCAGGATGCCCAGCAGCGATGACAGGCCAAGCAGCGCCGCAGTGTAGCCGCGCGGATAGCCGCGGTCAGCCAGCGGCCCGATCATAATTGTGCCGATCGACGCAACCGCAGCGGTCGCGGTTCCTGAGATGGCGCCGAAAATGCCCGAAGACAGTACCAGCGCCGCGCCAAGCCCGCCTTTGCGGCCTTTGACCATCAGCTCCATAAAGCTGATCAGGCGGCGGGCAACGCCGCCGGACTGCATAAGGTAACCCGCCAGCACAAACAGCGGCAAGGCCAGCAAGATAACCGAATCCAGTGACCGGAAACCCTGCAGCAGCAGGGTCAGGGTAGAGACGTCATAAGCCCAGACAAGGTACATCAGCACGCCGGCGAAGCACCAGGCAACTGGCACGCCGAACACCATCAGGACCAACAGGATGAGGATTGCCCAGATCGGCTCCATAGCTCAGGTCTCCCTGCTGGGAATGAACAGTTTCAGAATGCCGGCCACGACATCGCGCAGCGCATATAACGTGGCGGCCGCAGCGGCGAATACGATGGCGCCCTGTCCCGCAAGAAGCGGAATGCCCAGGCCCGGGGTCGTCTGCGGCCGCCGGAAGGACCAGCCCAGCATGTCGCGCGCCAGCGACAGAAAGAACAGACCCAGCACCAGCACAATCACCGCCACCAGCAGTTCATGCAGTGCTTGCAGCCGCGGCGAGGAAATTGCCTGTGCGGTGAAATCCACGACAATATGCTCCTTGTTGCGGGAGGCTAGAACAGCTCCGGTCATGTACAGCCAGATCGCGCATAAGGTGGACAGCTCCAGCAGCCCGACAACGGACCATCCAAACACGAAACGGGACAGGATCAGAAAGGTGATCAGCCCGATAATTGCGGCGGTACTGACGATGATGGCCGCAGCCATAAGGCCCGTAAGTCCGCGGTCCAGAAAGTGAAGCAGTTTCAGCAGCATGAGAATTCCAGCCTTGCAAACAGGGCGGCGGGCAGCTTGCTGGCTGCCCGCCGGAGAGATCTGTACCTCTGGTCAGATCATTTAGCGTGTTCACGCATCTTGCTGAGGATCTCCGGCCCGAGATCCGCTTCCAGCTGGGGCCAGACTTCAGCGCGGACTTTCTCGACCATCGGTTGCAGCTGCTCGTCAGTCAGCTCAAAGTACTCCATGCCGGACTCAACGGCCATGCGGACGTATTTCTCGTCATCGGCCCGGGCCGTTTCGAAGCGCTCCTGCATGACAGTGATAGCGCTGTCGCGGACCAGATCCTGATGCTCTTGGGACAGCCCTTCCATGCTTTGAGCATTGGCGATCAGGCTGCCGGTGACAAAGACGTGCTTAGTGCGGACGTAGTAATCCAGCACGTCGCGGAAGTATTCGTAATCCCAGTAAATCACATTGCCCGCATCACCGTCGACCACACCGGTCTGGATCGAGGTGAAAACCTCCGACCAGTCGATCGCCGCGGTCTGATAGCCCATCGCCTGCAGAGTCTGCGGCATCGGGAAGAACGGCGGAGTACGGACCTTCATACCGTCGGCGCTCTCCAGATCCAGCGCGTAACCACCGCGGGTGGCAACGCCGGCAAACCCTTCCGGCCAGGCCCCGTAATAGCGGATACCGAGGCCCGCAAAGGCGTCGTTCAGAGTTTCGTTGGCCCAGCCGCCGGGCTTGTAGGCTTCGAACGCCTCCTCCCAGGAGGTCACCATGTAGGGGGTGTAAAGCAGCCCGATGCGCTTGTCATAGGAGGTGGAGGGCCAGCTCAGCAGCATGTCCACTTCCCCGGCAACAAACAGGTCGAACAGCTCCAGCTGGCCGCCCAGCTGGTTCTGGTAAAAGACGCGCACATCGATTTCGCCGTCCGAGCCCTCCTCAATCAGCTCAGCCCATCGTTTCAGCGCATTTCCAGACGGCGAGCCTTCGGCGCCCGAGTCCGTTGCAAACTTCAGCGTTGTGCCCGCCGCCGCCTGCGTTGCGAGCAGGACAATCGCCGCTGCGCTTTTCAAAATCCAGTTCATGAACATCACCTTCTCCGTCTGATGCCACATGCGGTTGTCCGCACGCATAACAGTCGTTACGTAAGGTGGATTGTTGCGGTGCGCCGATATAAATTGTCAACACGGAAAACAAAAATGCCGCAGGGGGAAATGCCGGATTCATGGGCACAGCAAAGAAAACAGACCGCAAGGAAACGCCTCTCGAAAAGGCGGATTGGGTTGCGGCCGCCCGCAGTATTCTGGTCAGCGATGGGATATCAGGGCTCAGCTTGCGCCGCCTGGCAGCTGAGCTGGATGCGACAACCGGGGCCTTCTACTGGCTGTTCTCCAACCTTGACGAGCTTTTGCAGGCGCTGCGTGAAGATTGGGTAACTTCAAATTCTGCCGTCTTCAACCGTGTATTCGATGACCCAAAACGCGACTGCCGCCGGAAATATCTTGGCTATGTGCGGGTCTTGCTAAGCGAAACCGACTACGATCCGAAATACGACAATGCGATCCGCGATTGGGCCCATTCCTGCCCGGCAACGGCTGAGGTGCTGAAAAAGGTCGACGCCCGCCGGATCGGCCAGCTGGAAGAGATGTTCAATGACTTCGGGTTTCAGGGCCGAGCAGCCCGGGTGAGGGCTTTGACGACCTATTTCCACCAGAGCGGATATTATCGGATGGGCGTCACCGAATCGCTGGAGGAACGGCTGGCAAATGTCCCGTACTATGCGGAAATCCTGATGAGCAACGATTTTCTGCCACCGGAGCTTGGGGTGGAGGAGATCAAGCGGTTGATTTTCGAATCCTATTGACGGGCAATGCCGTACAGCAGCCGGAACACCTGGCGGCGCCTCAGCCCCAGCATGTTCGCTCCATTCGCAACCGTCAGCCGGCCATCATCGATCTGCGCCAAAACCTTCATGCGGTTCAGTTCGGGCTTGCTCATTGTTACCCATCCCATATCTGCTTCCGCTGCCTGTTCTCATGGCAGGAGAGAGTGACATTCCTGAATTGCTAAAGGGTGACATTTTAGATGGGGTGGTTGCCGCCAATTCCCCTGACGGCATCGCGATGTGCCATGAATGAGAGTGTGAACAACACATTCAAATGGAAAGGACGGCAACCATGACGGAAGATATCATCATCGGCGTTGATCTGGCAAAGAACGTATTCCAGCTGCACGGCGCGGCTGCGGACGGGGCTGTTATTTTCCGAAAGAAGCTCACGCGGGGGCAATTCCATCGCTTCATGGCCGATTATCCGGCATCGCTTGTGGTCATGGGGGCTTGCGGTGGTGCTGTTGATTTTCACTGAGAACTGACCCGGTATTTTCACCGAGATTTGACCCACCCTTGTTTATGTATCAGCGGTTATTTCGTGGTCAATGCTGGCGTCTCCTTCCGTTAAAAGAAGGGCAAAGGTGGACGACTTTTACGCCGACCGCAGCAGGATCATCCCGCCGCTTCCGTGTTCGACTTTCTCACCGCCGTTCTCACCCGTCACTCTTCCGGTCCGGCCGCCAGTTCGGAGCCTTTCTCGGGCTGGTTCCCCGGCAAAATTCGTCTGGCGGCAAAGAGCGGCTGGGACGGATTACCAAAATGGGAGACGGATATTTGCGTAAACTTCTGGTGGTTGTGGCCACAGCCATTCTGAGGCGTGTTGCCGATACGCAAACGCGAACGGCGAATTGGATCCGCAGCCTGCTGGAACGCTAGGCTCCTCGACTGGTCAGTGTCGCAATGGCCAATAAAACTGCTCGGATCATATGGGCGCTCTTGGCGAGAGGGGGAACCTATCGAGCCGCATAAACAGTGAACAACACTGCTGTATTTACGCAGCACGCTGAGATGCAAGGGCAATAGACGTGATGATGATCAAAGCAAGCCGCAGCCAGAACACCCCGTGGCATTGCCAGGACAGACGTAGTCCGGCAACTTGATCGGGACTTGGCACGCGGACTTCATCAGGGCCAGCGGTCATCGGTGCCGCGCAATCAGGCCGGACACATGACCGCAAACCGCGATGATCACTGCGTCAAAAAACTCTTGCTAAACAGGAACCGTCCACACAGGCAATGCCGGTGAACGTCCTGTCTAGAGCTTAAGCTCTGTTCCCATCCGAGCAAGAGCGCCTTTGATGCGCTCCCGGTCCGCTTTGTAGAACACCCAGTTCTTGATCTGCTTTGATGTCACCAGCTTCGCATCAGCCAGGACCTTCATATGCGCGGTCACCGTGGGTTGGGTAAGGTCAATCTTTTGCGTGATAAAGCCAACGCAAACACCGTCCTCAATCAAATCACCATCCCGCTGAGGTGGAAAATACTCGGTCGGTGAAAGGATCCACTTCAGGATTTGAAGCCGGTTTTTATTTCCAAGCGCCTTCAGTACATCCAAGGTTGACGGATCGTTATTCATATTGAAGAATGCCTATATAGAACTTCTTCTATGGAGATATACCGTGTCCGATCCCCTATTGCAATCTCGCAACGTGCTTTCTGTGTCTTTGAAGATGGCCAAGACCTATCTTCAAACAATCCATGACCGAGCTGTCGCAGTATCCGATGAGGCGATTGCCGCCCTGAGCGGGTTCGACACGGACATGCCGACGGCAGCCACGGACCCAACCGAAACGCTGTGCTTGCTCAATACGCTAGGGTCTCCAGCCACGACTGCCACAACAAGTGGGCGGTTCTTTGGCCTAGTAGTGGGTGGCACCTTGCCGGCAGCCTTGGGCGCACGGATATTGACGAGTGCCTGGGATCAGGTCGTCTTTAACGACGCAACCAGCCCTATCGGTGTAAAACTTGAACAGGTTGCGGCAAAATGGCTGCTCGATGTGCTGGGCCTGCCCGCGCAAAGCTCAGTCGGGTTTGTCACGGGCGCGACAATGGCTAATTTCACCTGCCTTGCTGGTGCACGCCACGCGATCTTGGCGCAACAAGGGTGGGATGTACTAGAACGAGGGCTTTGGGGCGCGCCGCGCTTGCGGGTGATAGCGGGAGCGCAAAGCCATGTGACGGTTTTGAAGGCGTTGACGATGCTCGGGGTCGGCACGGATGTTATTGAGTGGGTGCCTTGTGACGAACAAGGCCGGATGGATGCCAACCATCTGCCGGCCCCGGATGAAAACACTATTATTCTTGCTCAGTCTGGCAATGTTAACTCAGGTGCCAGTGATCCCGTTGCGCAGATCGTAGAACGCGCGAATGGCGCTTGGGTGCATGTTGATGGCGCATTTGGCCTTTGGGCCGCGGCGAGTGATACTACCCGCGATCAACTAGCCGGGTATGAGAGTGCAGACAGTTGGGTTGTGGATGGGCACAAGTGGCTCAATACACCCTACGAATGCGGTCTTGCCATTTGCAAACATCCTACCTCGGTCCATGCGGCCATGGCCACACAAGCGCCCTATCTCAAGGTTGGCGGCGATGCCGCGCCAAAAGATATGGTGCCTGAGTTCTCTCGATCCGCGAGGGGGGTCGAGATTTGGGCCGCCTTGCATTCGTTGGGTCGCGACGGGCTGTCCGAGATGATCAATCGGACCAGCGAACACGCGCAGACCTTGGCCGCTGGACTGCGCAAACAGGGATTCGAAGTCCTCAACGAGGTGGTCCTGAACCAAGTCGTCGCGTCGCTGCCTTTGGCAGATGGATGGGCAGCCAAATTGGCAGCAGATGTGCAAAACAGCGGAGACGCATGGTTTGGTCCCACCAACTGGCAGGGGCGAGAAGCGATCCGCTTTTCAGTGTCATCGTGGGCGACAACGGACGGTGACATTCAGCGTACTCTGGATGCTATCGCATGTGCCAAGGAGGGGGTGGGCTTCTGAAGCAGACCTTTGCGAAGTTGACTTGAACGGCGGCTTCGGTTCTCGGCCCGGTCCTTGGCCGGTGAAACCTCGCTTTGTTTTGCCTGAATGGCCGAGGTCTTCAATCCATCGCAGCGCCCCCCCTTTGGCACATTTCGATGCCGTCTGGTGGGGGCCTCCATGCCATCAACGAAACCTGGGGGTACTGTCCCGAATACAATGAAATTGTTGGCTGTTATATCTGAAATAATCAACCGGTTCTATCGGTTGATCTAAGGCAAAGGCATTCCCTCCGATGGCAATCATACCCTCCCAACGGCATCTATTCGACATCCCGGCGGACCTCGCTTACTTAAACTGTTCCTATAATACGCCATTGTTGGTGAAGGCCGGCAAAGCCTTGGTTGAAGGAGCGCTATCCAAGTGCCGGCCATGGGAACGCAAACCCAACCACTTCTTCGATGACGCGGAAGCCTTCCGGGCCGCAGCAGGCCGCGCCTTTGGGGTGAGCGCTGACAATATCGCTGTGACACCCTCTGCCAGTTACGGTGCTTCTACTGCGGCCCGCATTCTTGAAGAACACCTGACAGACGACCACGAGATCATTGTCCTGGATGAGGCCTTTCCGTCGAACTACCTGCCGTGGCAGCGTCTGGGGCAGGTGACGGGCGCCAAATTTGTGGTTGTTCCTACGCCCTCCGACTTTGACTGGACACAAGCCGTTTTGGACCGGATCACGCCCAAGACGAAATTGTTGGCCCTACCGAATTGCCATTGGACGAACGGGACCCTGCTTGACCTCGATCGGATCGCCGAGGCGGCCCGGTCGGTCGGTTCGTATTTCATTCTTGAGGTTACCCAATCTCTTGGGGCTAAGCCCATCGACATTGACACGCTAAAACCAGACTTTTTGATATCAGCCGGGTATAAATGGCTGCTCTGCCCCTATGGTCTGAGCCTGTTCTACGCAGACCCGAAGTGGCACGAGGCCCGCCCGCTGGAAGAAACGTGGCTGAGCCGTGCCGAAGCGGATGTTTTTGAGAACCTTATAAAGTACAACGACCAGTACCAACTTGGGGCGCGGCGTTTCGAAATGGGACAGAAAAACATCCCGTCAGTCCTGCCAGGCGGTGTCGTAGCGCTGGAACAGATCGCCGAGTGGGGCGTGGCGAACATCGCCGAAACGCTTGAGGGAATTAACGACCGGATCGCGGCGATCCTGGAGCCCTACGGGTTCGTGCCTGTCTCCAAGGAAGTGCGGAGCCCTAACATTTTGGGTGCTGGTCTTGAAGGCGGCATCCCTGAGACACTGCTCCCAACCCTGGCTGAGAGGAAAGTGTACCTGAGCCGCCGCGGAAACTCACTGAGGTTCGCTCCATATCTTCATGTCACTGACAATGATCTCGATCGACTGTCAGAGGCCTTGAAAGCTGCCTTCCGATAGAGGTGAGCGCTTTAAGCGCAGCCATTAGCCATTGATGGGCGCCGACAGAGAAACTGAGCGTAAACGCCCGATTTTTACCGCAGCGGGCGATGATGTCGGGCTCAGCGACGAAGTCTTCGAGGAAGCTGTGCCATGCCTCAACGGACACTCGTGCTGATGCCAGCATGTCGCGCAATTCGTCGATGCCCTCGTCGGTCACCTTCGGACGACGGCGCCTCGACTCCCGCGGTTCGGCTGGTTCCGGGGTCTGGTTGTCCGTCTCCGGCTCATCGTCGCCCTCCGGCGGCAGTTCATCCGCCTCGGCGAGCGCAACCAGCAGGTCCTCCAGCGCCAATTCCAGTTGCTCGGTAAGCGCCCGGTTTCTACCGCCTGCCTGATTTTCTCCTGATGTTCTAAGACACGTGCATAACGACGTCGTTACCGACGTGTCTTATGGGGAGTTTGTCATGCGCGGCGAGATCTTGGGCGTTGAACGGCGTCGGCGCTGGAGCGACGAGGAGAAGCTTGCGATCGTCACATCTGTGGGGATCGACGTGGCAACGGTAACGCGGGTGGCACAGCATCACGATGTGACCCGGCAGCAAATTTATGGCTGGCGATACGAGCTGAAGCGGAAGGGTCTATGGTAGCCTGACCGAGGGGCCGTGTTTCTGCCGGTTGACCTCCCGGCGGCCGAGGCGTTAGCAGAGGAACCCATTGCTAGCCTTTCCGTTCCAGTAGAGCTGCGCCTGGCCCACGGGCGGTGCCTCCGGTTTCCCAGTGATCTGGACGCAGGGGTTCTGACCCGTTTGATCCAGGCGGTGGAGGCGGCATGATCGGCCCAGGAACCTGTGTCCGGGTGTATCTTGCCTGCGGCGTCACAGACATGCGCAACTATGTGGCGACGATTATTATGCGGAGCCGAAGTAGCAGACCGGCACTTTTCCTGGCGGTTCCGCCTACATTGACTCCGCATAACTATTCTACCGCGCGAAAAAGCATCGCGAGCAGTTTGTCCGGTGGCCGGAACTTGCCCGGCTTGATGCCGAGCGGCTCCAGAGCGTCAAGCATCTCGAGTTTTTCGGTTGGGTCGGCGCGCAAGTAGATCTCGGTGCTTTGGAGCGTGGCGTGACCAAGCCACAGTGCGACCTTGCGAATGTCCCGGGTCGCCTGAAGCATGTGCATTGCGCAGCTGTGCCGCAGAACATGGGCGTTATCGATTTGGCCTCCAGGGGGGGCGCGATGCGGGCAGCCGTATTGGTGTGTTTCTCGAGAATATATTCGAAACCGGCACGCGTCATCATTCGACCGGCATTGTTCAGGAAGAGCGCGGTGTCGCCAATTTCGGGTCTGATTGCGATCCAGGCGCGAATTGCGGCAGCGGTTTCCTGCCAGAGCGGCAGCACGGGCTCCCTTCGTCCTTTGCCCATGATGTGGATGCTGGCAGGTGACCGCCCGTCAAACTGGTTGAGCCCGACGCTGATGAGTTCAGAAACGCGCAGCCCTCCAGCAAAAGCCAGATGCAGCATGGCTCGATCACGGATGCCCGATGCTGTCCTCCGATCCGGCGTATCGAGCAGCGCTTGTACTTCTGTCCTCGAAAGCGACGCTACAAGCCTCTGATCAACCTTCTTCATTGGAATGGCATGCACCCGAAGCGCCTGGTCCAGCACGGCAGGTACTCGGTGCTCGAGATAGCGAAAGAAGGACTTTACGGCTGCCAGCCTTGCGTTGCGCGTACGGGCCTTGTTGCCTCGCGTCTGTTCGATGTGCTCGAGAAAGGCGAGGATCGTGGGCACGTCGATGTCTTCGATCTGTAGAAGGCACGGCCGCTTTCTCAATCGCCCGGCGGCGAATGTCACCAGCAGTTGGAAGCTGTAGGCATAGGCATCCCAGGTATGAACGGTGGTTTCAACGGATCGACGCAACACAGGCTTGGAAACGCTCGGCAGGTGTTTGGTAGTTGAGCGTCTTTCGAGGTCGTTCGTTGAGCTGCCTGGCGACAGCACTCAGCTTTGCTTGGCTATGTATCGACAAATCAGTGCCCTTTGGAAAGTAATGGCGCAGCAATCGGTTTGTGTTTTCGTTTGTGCCACGTTGCCACGGGCTGTGAGGATCACAGAAGAAGACGTCGATATCGGTCGCCAGAGTAAAATTTCGATGCCCTGACATTTCCGTACCACGGTCCCAAGTGAGCGAGCGATACAGTTCCTTTGGGAGCTTATCTGACTGCTTGATCAGCGCCTGTACAACGCTGTGGCTGTCCTTGTTGCCCACCTTTGCCAACATCACATACCGGGAATGCCGCTCAACCAGGGTCGCGATGAAGCTGTTGCCGGACCCGGCTATCAAATCGCCCTCCCAGTGTCCTGGTACGGCGCGGTCCTCGACATCCGCCGGCCTTTTCCGGATCGATACGGTCTCTCTGATTCGGCCGAGGCCACTGCGCTTCAGGGTGGCATGACGCGACCGACGAATGAACCGCGTTGCTCGCAGATGCGCCAGCAATTCCTTCTTAAGAACGCCGCGCGTTTGGATGAACAGGCCACGGTAGATCGTCTCATGGGAGACGCGCTTGTGCTCATCATCGGGGTGTTCGCGCATCAGCCAGCCTGCGATTTGTTGCGGAGACCATTTGCGGATTAACTTGGCCGATATTGCGCGGTCATTTTAAGCGAGCGGTGGCGTAGAACCGTGCCGACAGCTTCCAATGTGGCCCCCGACCGCAGCATCGAAGTTGCCGCGGAGTGGCGCAGCAAGCTCGCTCCGCTCGATGGCGGATCGGAAATGCCGGCGCGCTTCAAGGCCAGCGCCACAATGGTCGAGACGTGGAATGACTGATCAAATGAGCGGTAAGGGGCGACCATCATGAGAAAGACCGCGTCCTGGGGCACGCGCGGGCGTTCCTGTTCGACATACGCGAGAAGCGCATCGCCTACATCTTGCGGCAATGGCAGCTGAACCTGGCGAAGCGCCTTGCCACTCAACTGCAGCATACCGGCGTTCCAGTCGATATCGCCCAGTCTGAGACCAGCGACATCCCCGGCCCGCAACCCCAGGCGCGCCAGAAGGAGCAGGATCGGCCGGTCCCGCAGGCGCCCCCGGGCAAGCTGATCGCAGGATGCAATGACACGTTCCACATCTGCGGCTGCCAGATACTGCGGCAACGACGAAAGACGCCATTGTATGACCGGCGGAATGGCGTGATCGAGGTTGGGACGGCACAAGCCCGCGCCGGCGAGAAAGCGAAGATAGCTTCGCAAGGCGCTTGTTATGGTTCTCAGGCCGGCCGGACCGGTTTGCCCCCGCCATTTGCGGACAACAATGCGTATCCGGGCAGCATCATAATCGTGGGTCGCTGTACCGAGTTCCGGCAACAGCTTATTGAGGATGTGGATATGACGGGAGACTGTCCGTTCCGCCAAACCCCGATGCAAACGCAGCCAGTGCTGATAGTCGTCAAGCAAGGGAAATTCTGACGCGGCCTTTAACGGCGGAGGTGCGACGCCCGCACCTTTTAGGAAAACAACAAACCTTCTGGCACGTCGCGCATACTTTGGTGAGACATGCTGCCATCGCCGCCCGTCGGGACATTGGCACTGGTGTTCGGCGAAGCGACGAACAACTCCATCATCGACGCTCACCATAGGTATACCGGTGCTTTCCAGCCAAACTGCGAAATGGCGTGCCGGTGCCCTGTAGCCTTCAATGGTCAGCGGCGAATACCTCTGAGGCCAAGCTCGTCCGCGAACTGATCGATCCACAACGAAACCGACCCCGGATCCAGGAACCAGCGATTACGGTACTGGGCAGTCATCTTCTCTCTCCTCAAGGAGTGAAACCATCGCGGGAGAGCATAGTTATGCGGGGCGCATGTGCTTTTTTGTTTTGCCTAACCGTCTGTAAAAACCACAATCAGAGAGACGATGTACACGGCTCCGCATAATAATCGTCGCCACATAGTTGCGCATATCAGTGTGACTGCAGGCCAGGTAAACGCGAATGCCGGTGCCCGGGCCGATCATGCCGCCTCCACCGCCTGGATCAAACGGGTCAGCACCGCCGCATCCACATGGGCATCGACCCGCAAGCTGCGACCATTGCGTAGAACCACCTCAATCAACGCCAAGTTCGCTTCAGGGGCGCACGCTCCCGGCGGTTCCGGCGGCGACGTAATATCGAAGGGCAGGAATTGCGTCGCGTCGTCTGGCGTCAGAAGCCCCTTCCTCCTCAGCTCGTATCGCCAGACATAGATCTGCTGCCGCCTGATCTCGTGGCGCTGTGCGACCTGCGACACGGTCGCGCCGTTCACCCCGACCGAAGGCATTGCCAACTTATTTGCACCCGGTAAACTTGCCCGACATGGGCAGAATGAACGGGAACTGGCCCACACAAGAAAGAACGCACTATTCGGCGGCCATGATGAAGGCGGCCGAGCCTGGGGCCGCATCGCTTCGCTTATCGCCACAGCAAAGATCAATGGCTGAGCCCTTCGCCTACCTCAAGGCCACCCTAGAAGCCATCGCTGCAGGTCACCCCACCAGCCGGGTTGATGAACTACGCCCCTGGAACTTCATTCCGCCAAGCTGATCCCGCGTGGGGCGTGGGCAACGCTTACAATTCATTTGACGTCGGACCCAATTGGCGCGTCCCGTGCGAAAGAGCTCAGGATAAGCCACCGATCAATGCTGCGAGCGATCGAGGCTTTCCCGATCAGGTTGATCCGGTCGTTCTCGATCTCCCTTGTCAGACTGGAATAGCCGAAATAGACCGACACAAGAATCGCCAGTTCACAAGTGATGTAAAGATCGATGTCGTAACCCGGATCGATATAGCAGACATCGACCGGCGCTCGTGGTCTGGCTGTGATCCAATAGTTCTGCTCAGTTTTGGGCTGATCGGGAAAATGCAGTTTGATCACTACTCTACGGGCAGGAAGTGCTTCGGCATCAATGGATCGGCGCAGGTTCCACACGAAAGCGCCAGGTTCGGCGTTGCATACTTCCTCGCTGCTATCTGCATTGCGATAAGCCCATTTGCCGAGCACATCGATGATCGGCTCGAGCTCGACGGCCGCCTGAGTTCGCAGATACTCCACTTTACCAGTAGCCTTATCTTCAACACGCTCGATCAGACCACGATGCTCCAACTCCGCCAACCGCTTGGAAAGCAACGAGGGCGACATTCGCGGGATAGCACGGCGAAAATCGTTAAAGCGGGAAGTGCCCCACCACATCTCAGCCAGAATGTGGATGGTCCAGCGTGGCTGCAACACTTCGCAGGCCATATTGACCGGGCAGTAGAGCATGTTTCTCCTACGGATGGACATCAAGAGATCCCTTTTCTTCAGTGTGCCTAACTTTAACTTTTGCATCTAGTACTAATTTAGTAGCGAATTTAGTTCAGATTTTGCACTAAATAGGGACGGGGGCATTGCCTGTGTGAACGGTTCCTGTTTAGCAAGAGTTTTTGACGCAGTGATCATCGCGGTGTGAACAGGCATGCAATTTTGGCTCTGACTCCGTTTTGGTGCAACTTCGGCCCCTCTCAGATCAGGTCGCTTGAACGAGCCGCGGCTTGAGCAGGTCGATTTCCATACATCTGGCGTTTGAGCGTCTTGAGGCGGTTAATCTGCCCTTCGGTCTGCCCGTTCGACCATGGCTCCCTCAGCGCTGCGGCGACCGCGGCTTGATCGCGCCGCAGCCCACGAGCGAATGCACCGAGCAGCCCGTCCTCCGCTTCATTCAGCCATTCTTCCAGCGCGTCTTCGCGAGCATTGCGTACCATGTCCGTAAACCGGTCGGTCAGCCTTCGGGCTGTGGCGAGAGCTGGCAACGAAGCTTCGATCCTTGCGACTTGGATGGCATCTGCCTTGCACAGATGATCCCGGCCCAAGGTCAGGAGGCGGGCAATCTTGCGCGCGGGCGGCGATTTTTCTGTGCCCGATGGCGCTGCCCGCTCGGCACGGCGCTGGCGCGTGGCCCATTCCCCGACGACACGGAGGCTGCCCTGGAAACCATCGGCCCGCAGCCGGCGCCAGAGTTCGGCGCCGTTCCGGCAGCCGTCCGCCCATTCCCGCTCCAGCCGTGGCAGCCAAGGGGTCAGACTGCTCTCACGGATGCGGAAAACATCCTCGCGTTCCCCACGCAAAATCTGACGGACGAGCTGGCGGCTGAGCCCTGTCTGGCGAACGATCCGCCGGATCGGCACGCCATCATCAGCCATTTGGCGAACCATCCGGTTGGTTTGCTGGCGGCGCAGATAGCCTTCGTATTGCAGCTTTTCAGCGGCCGTCAGCAGCTTTGGATCCAGTGTCTTTGCTCCGATCGCTTTGCGGATGGCAGACATCGCCGGGGCGGGCCTGCCGGCGGCGCAAGTTGCAGGCGATCAGCGACCCGAACTTGCGGGTCCAGCGTCGGACCGTCTCGTAGGAAACATCGATGCCGCGCTCCAGCATCATCTCCGCGACCTCGCGCAGGCTCAGATTGAGACGGACGCACAGCCAGACCGCGTGAGCGATGATCGCGGGCGGGAAGCGGTGGCGTTTGCAGCTGATCGAAGCCTGGGTCATACACTTCGATTACGCTGATGTCGGCACACCGACAACCGGCGCCGCGTTTACGTGACAACACCCTCTAGCCTCATGCCGCAAATTCGCCGCCCCAGGCGTGAATGGCTGTTCTCCGAGATAGAGGCCGTTCACCTAGTCGGGCTTGGACTGGCAGTGAGCGGACGAAGCGGGCTTTCGCTGCGTCATATCCCAAGGTCTGCTTGAGTACGGTTGTTTGGGAGAGTAATTCTCTCCGGCTCATTTTATTTTAGGAAGTATTGGCCCTTCAATCGTGCCTCTGCATGTCCACCAACCCGGACGCTGGCGATATTCCCGGAATGTTCGGTCAAAATAGTTTCCACTCTACTCGCACGGCCCATTTCGAAACCCTGCTCACCTATCATTCTAACCTCGCCGTTGGTTGCTGCGTCGATTCTTCCGGCGCGATGAATGTGGCAGGCCAACGCCCCATTTGTAGTTCCACTCGCAGCCTCTTCCGGATCGCCTACGCCGTGGCACAGGTCGCGCAAACGTACGCGCAACCTGCCTTGTCCACCGCTTTGCCAGCACCACACGCCAATAGTGTCGATGCCTCTTGATGCGCTCAGTCCACGCAGGCCTTCATCGTCCGGTCGCAGGCGCGCGAGTGTCTGTTCATCCGGCACCTCAACGAACACATGCCGTAGGGCCGAAGATGCCGACGCCACATCGATGATAGCCTTGCTCTCAAGTCCTAGAAGCGGCGCAGCCTCTGCGACACTGACTGCATTTAGATCAAAACGGGGGAGCGGCTGGCTCATCCAAATTTTGCCCCCTGAATCTACTTCAACGGGAATTATTCCCGCCCGTGTATGCTGTTCGTAGCGCCCTTCGGTTATGCGTTCGTCCTCGAACATTGCGGCGAAAATGGCGACGGTCACATGTCCACACATGTCCATTTCACGAAGACTGGAGTGATAACGCACATGAAATGATCCATCCTCGTTCTCAGTGACAAAACCCGTCGTTGGAGCGGCTAGATCGGCCGCGATTCTTTGACGGCATTCTGCTGACAGCGGCTCATCTTCATATACGACGCCTCCAATGTTACCTCCTAAGGGGGCAGCCGCGAAAGCAGCGTGCAAAGAGACCGGGAGATTTGGCATCAAGAAAACCTTCTATGCTGGTTTGAACCATCTAACTATCGGACACCAGATACGCAATTAAGTCAGAAAAAGTGAATGTCGCCGCCGACATTCGTTCATGATGCAGCATCTGCCAAAATGGTTTCACTGCCGCCTTGCGGCGCCGCATCGTGTTGATCACCGGGTGTTGTCACGTAAACTCGGCGCCGGTTGTCGGTGTGCCGACATCAGCGTAATCGAAGTGTATGACCCAGGCTTCGATCAGCTGCAAATGCCACCGCTTCCCGCCCGAGATCATCGCTCACGCGGTCTGGCTGTGCGTCCGTCTCAATCTGAGCCTGCGCGAGGTCGAGGAGATGATGCTGGAGCGCGGCATCGATGTTTCCTACGAGACGGTCCGACGCTGGACCCGCAAGTTCGGGTCGCTGATCGCGCGCAACTTGCGCCGCCGGCAGGCCCGCCCCGGCGATGTCTGCCATCTGGATGAAGTCGTGGTGAAGATCGCGGACCGGTCATTCTGGCTCTGGCGTGCTGTCGATCAGGACGGTGTTGTTTTGGATGAAATCCTCCAGTCTCGACGGGACAAGCGCGCGGCAAAGCGGTTTCTGCTGCGGCTGATCAAGCGGTATGGCGTCGTTCCGAAACGGATCATCACGGATATCCCTCACGTGACGATCATATCGCCGCGATCACGGACAAGGTCAGAATCACATGGCAGACAGAGACCCAAATCGGGCGCTGCAAGACAGTGATCGGAGCAAAGCTCCGCAGCCGGGAAATCGAGAGCCAAATCACCGAGACAAACATCGCGATCAAATCCCTGAACCGCATGACTGCCCTCGATCGTGCGGTCTTTGAACGTGTTTCATAAAACCTCGGGGAATGGGGCCGGTTTGTCACGACGCTGTGTCATGCAACAAGGTCCCAGTCTCCAGAAAATCGGTGCGTGCTACTTGTTGCGCCACGCTTGGGTGCGCGTCAGGACGCCGCGGGATGCGATCAGGTGGAAAACACGGGCTGCGGCATTGGTGTAAAAAATCATCATGCCCATGGCCGCAGCCGGCGCAATATCGCCTGCATCATCCATGTTCAGCACCGCAATCGACGCCAGAGAGGTTTTCGGCGAGTACAGAAACACCACCGCCGAGACTGTCGTCATAGCATTCACGAAGAGGTAAATCGAGATATCGAAGATCGCCGGCATGCTGACCGGTACCGTTACCCGGGTAAAGAGCTTGAGGGTAGGCTGCTTCAACGAGGCCGATACGGATTCGAATTCCCGGTCCATCTGCTGCAATGCCGTCGTCGCAGTCAGGTGAGACACGGTATAGAAGTGCGTCACCGTCGAGACCACGAGAATGGCCATTGTGCCATAGATGAAATTGAGCGGATTGTCGGGATTGTTGAAAAAAAAGATATAGGCCAAGCCCAGCACCATCCCCGGGATTGCCATGGGCAGCATGGCAAACATCTGAAACAGCGTGCGTCCGGTTCTGAAGCCATTTGATTTCTCGACAAGGTAGGCACCGAAGAAGACCACCGCTGTCCCGATCACCGCAGTCAGCAGACCGAGTTTGATGGAATTGAAGTACGCCCCCCATCCGCCGCCATCCATCCGGTCGAACTGATAATTGTTGAGGCTGAAGCTCAGGTCATAGGGCCAGAATTTCACCAGCGCCGCGAATTGGCAGACGCCCAGGACACCGAGGATGAAGATTGCGATAAGGCTGGAAAAGCCAAACAGCGTCCAGTCCAGTCTGACGTTCGGCGACGGCGCATAGGGTACGGAGCGTGCTGACAGCAGGGCCACCTGCTTGCTCTGCACCAGCCGGTCAATCGCAAAGGCGACAATCGCCGGAAGGATCAGCACCACTGAAACCACGGCGCCCATCTCAAAGTTCTGCTGTCCGATCACCTGCTTGTAGATGTCCACCGCGAGAACGTTGAATTGCCCGCCGATAACTTTTGGCAGCCCGAAATCGGTGATCACGAGGTTGAAGACGACAAAGGCCGCAGACACCAGACCATAACGTGCGCCGGGAATGGTGACGGTCCAGAACGTCCGCCAAGGGCTGCCACGCAGCACCACCGACGCCTCGTAAAGCCGCGCGTCCGAGATCGAAAGCGCCGTGGAAATGATCAGGAACGCATGCGGAAAGGTAAAGAAAACCGACCCTATGATGATCCCGATAGGGCCATAGATCGACGCCCCGAAGAGCAGCTCCTTCAACATGCCCTGGTTGCCAAAGAGATAGACCAGCGCGATACCGGGCAGCAAGGACGGCACCAGGATGGGCGCCATCGCCACCAGCCGGAACAACCCCTTGAAGCGCATGCATGAGCGGTTGAGCGCATAGGCAAACCAGAAAGCGAGGAAGACGGTGATGACCGTGCTGACCACCGCAATCATGGCGGAATTCTTGATCGAGTTCGACAGCGCCGGCGTGTCGAAATAGGCCTTGAAGTTGTCCAGCCCCCTCGATTCCACCGGGCGCAGCTGCACGCGGCGGAAGGTGTTGCTGTCGAGTTCAACCCAGTCGGTGCCGTCGTTCAGCGTCGATCCGATCAGGAAGCGGCCGCTGTCGGCCGTGTTGCGGAGCCGATAGTTGACCGGGCTGCGAAAGCTGAAGCCGGGAAAGAACTGCGTGACGCCCAGACGACCGTCCGAACCGGCATTGAGGTCGCGGTCCTCCAGTACGTCCAGCCGGGCGTTCAGCGTGGCAAAGGTCGTCGGGTCCGAAAAGTTGCCGCCGGTCTCGTCGCTGACCTGCACCTCATAGGCCGCGAGGTCGAAGGTGTAGGTCGAGAACGATTTGGACAGCATCGCATAGAGCGGAAAGACCATCGTGATCAGCAGATAGAGGCCGATGACGATCATGCTGCCGCGCATGATGATATCATCGCGGGACAGTTTGCCTCGAATGGGCTTGCCGTGAATTGCCTTGCCGGTCGCAGTGTTGGGGAGTGTTGCGTCGCTCATGCGTACTGCTCCGTGCGGGCAAAAGCCATCAGGCGCGCCTTGGGCAATTCGATAAGCATGTTCGACCCTTCCTGCAGGTCCAGCCGCCGAACCGCGTTGATCGAGAAATCGGCAAACAGGTCATTCGCGCCGAAGACTTCGTGCGAAAGGCGACAGCGCCAGAACGATCCGAGGAACTCCATTTCTCCGACCTTCACATCTATCGCGTTGGCCTCGGTCTCGACGATATCGTCCCGCCCGAGAGAATGCGCACTGTCGCCGTGCGGAATGACGTCATTGGGGCGGATCGCCGCGATGATCTGTTCACCATCACCGAAACCATGCGGGGTACAATCCATCACACCGGAACCGAGACGGACCTGATCCTTCGAGACCGCGGTGGCAGGGATCTGGTTCATCTCGCCGATAAAATCGGCCACAAAGAGAGACTGCGGATCGCGGTAGATCTCGGTAGGAGAGCCAACCTGCTCGATCACACCCTGGTTCATCACTACGATCCTGTCCGCCATGGCCAGCGCTTCTTCCTGATCATGGGTCACCATGACCGTCGTGACGCCCAGCTTGCGTTGCAGTTCCTTGATCTCGTGCCGCAGATGCACGCGCACCTTGGCATCCAGCGCCGAAAGCGGCTCGTCCAGTAGCAGAAGCCCCGGATTTGTCGCGATGGCGCGGGCAAGCGCGATGCGTTGCTGCTGTCCACCTGAAAGCTGCGCGGGATATTTCTTGCTCTGTTCCGACAAACCGACAAGCGAAAGCAACTCAGACACGCGGGCCGCGATCTCGGATTTGCTTCGGCCAGTATTTTCGAGTCCGTAGGCCACGTTCTTTTCGATGGTCAGGTTGGGAAACAGCGCATAGGATTGAAAAACGATGCCGAAATCCCGCTCTGACGGTGGCAGTTTGGAAATGTCCCTGCCGCCCTGTGTGATTGTCCCTTGCGATTGCAGATTCAGACCAGCAATGGCACGCAGCAACGTTGTTTTGCCGCACCCCGAAGGCCCGAGAAAGCAGATTAACTCACCCTCTTCGATCTCGAGAGTGATGTCTTCCAGCGCCAGGAAATTGCCAAAATATTTCCACAGGTTCTCGATTTTGAGATATGCACCATTGCCGTTAATCTGCACGTCTGTTTCCTTTCAGGCGAGAAGGACGCAGCTCAGGCGCGCGCCTCTTTTACGCAGTCGGTGGGGATCGGAAATAAGAGGGCGCCCGACAAAGGGGCGCCCTCATAATAATGGCGCGTCAGTTCAGGTCCGACTTGCCATCATACCGGCTCTGCCATTCCTTCAGGATGGCAGCCCGGTTGTTCGCCGCGAACTCGAAGTCATTATTGATCATTGCGTCGACAAGGTTTTCGGGGAAATGCTCGACCGGTTTCGCCACACCGGGATAGGCCACGACAGCGTAGCCCTCATTGTACATCTCGTTCGCTTCCTTGGTCACGGAGAAGTCGAGCAGCTTCTGCGCCGCTTCAAGCTGGTCGGTGCCGGCCACGATTGCGGTGGCTTCCATGTCCCAGCCCACACCTTCGCTGGGCACGATGATTTCGAGCGGGGCGCCGGCTTCCTTGGATTTCGCACCCCGGAAGGCAAATGAGATGCCAATGGGAATTTCGCCGGCGGCTGCCAGTTTGCAAGGTGCGGAACCGGAATGTGTATAGCGCGCGATGTTCTCATGCAACGCGTCCATATACGCCCAGCCGTCCTCTTCGCCAAAGAGCTGCAACCAGCTGGACACATCGAAGTAACCTGTCCCGGACGAGGCCGGGTTCGGCATTATGATGTGACCTTTGTACTGCGGGGCGGTCAGGTCCGCCCAGGAGGTCGGCGGGGTCAGGCCCAGCTTCTCGGATTCGATGGTGTTATAGCAGACCGACGCGACCCAGGCGTCCATGCCCACCCATGCCGGCGGGTTGACCTGATCGACGAATTTCGGATCGAGCTCTTCCACGCCTTTGGGTGCATAGGCTTCGAGCATGCCTTCGGATTTCAGCATCAAAAGCGAGGATGCCGCCAGACCCCAGACCACATCTGCCTGAGGGTTGTCACGTTCTGCTAACAGCTTGGCCGTGATAACACCGGTCGAGTCGCGCACCCAGTTGATGGTGATGTCAGGATGGCTTTTGTTAAAGGTTTCGGCATAGCGTGCCAGATCCTCGGCCTCGATCCCGGTATAGACCGTCAGCTCCGCCTCGGCGTAGGCCGCGCCAGCCACAAGCGTGGCCGTTACGGCACCCGCGATGGCCGCCTTGATTGGAAATGTCATCCGTATCTCCCTGGTTGCATGCTGTCTTTTTAACTAATTCGCCTGGGTAACATTCTGACAAGATTCCGCGACAAACAAAATTGATAATTCTTGTCTTACCATAGGCTGAGGTAATATATATTCGCCGCGTGGGATGCGCAGACCCGGTGAACCCGTCAAAAGAAAGCCGAGCGCTTCGGGCTGTTCACCCGGCGACCGGCCATGTCGTTCGACATCAGCGATGGGTCCGCCGAAACGACTCCTCCCATCAACAATAAATGAAGCTCAGGCGCGCGCGGGACGCCGTCGGATCGTAGGGCGTTCGCAGATAGGCGTTCGCTGCGCTACCCAATCCGGCAGTGTCGATCTCGAAATTCTGGTTTTCCACAAAGGCTTTGTCGATCTTCACCTCGGCGTGCACATTGCAAAGTGCAACGGCCCCGCCCAGCGTGTGAGCATAGCCGGCCGAACGCACCTCGCCGATTTCCACACCATCGTGCAGCACCGCTTCGCCGCCCCACAACTGAATCTCGGGATCCCTCACGACCAGCTGCAGGATGCGCGGTTGAGATCCGTCGGATCCTCCTTAGCAGCGAGCAGAGCTTCCATGCCGACAAAGCCTCCGGGTTTGTCGAAATCGACGGCAAAACTCAGCCCGGCCTGCATCGGCATAATATCCGGGGTAAGTTCACGGCTCCAGGCGCAAAAGCCTTTTTCCAAGCGCAGCCCGTCGCGGACGTAATAACCGGCATCGCGGACTCCATATGCCGCCGTGGCCTGCATCACCGTTTCGTAGACACCGGCCATAAATTCGGTCGGCACGATCAACTCCCACCCCAATTCGCCGACATAGGCCATCCGGTTGGCCATGGCCGTGGCGTAGCCGCAATCAATCGTTTGACCGGTCCCGAAAGCAAATCCTTCGTTTGAAAGATCAGCCTTGGTGACCGCCGCCAGCACATCGCGCGACTTGGGGCCCATCACCGCCAAGAGCGACCATGAGGACGTAACGTCGGTCAGAAAAACATGGGCCTAAAGGCTCAAAGGTCGTAACGACGTTTCCTGCTATCTCAGCTTCATGAGTTCGTCCCTGAAGGCTTCAGCCAGTGTGCGCCATCCGGGGCATTTTCCGGGTGTGCCGTTCAAGCGGTCGCAAATCGCCTTCATTGAGCGATTTGAGAGCGCGGCCACCGGCGTATCCCGCGGCAGGTACCGGCGCGCCCGCTTGTTGAGGTTCTCGACGGACCCTTTCTGCCAGGGGGTCCGGGGATCGCAAAACCACGCCTCCGTTCCGATCCCAGGCTCGAGCTTGTGCCAGCTCCGGAACTCGATCCCTCTGCCGAAGGTGATGGCGCTGACCGCGGAAAACCCGGACATCAGAAGCCCGGCGGCGGCCGGGCTTTGCAGGATGGTCGCGAGCACGAGCCCCGAGACAGCCGCGCTCACCGGTTGCGGCTTGCGGTCAGGACCCGTTGGAAGACGGACCGCAGGCGCGTTCAGTCGCCGTACGGACCATGCGCACCGCATAGAGCAGCAGCATCGTCGCGCCCATCAATTCGATGACAGATGACAGGATTTGCATGATCAGCCCCTCGCGCCGACCGAAAGGACCACGCCGGAGGCCACGACCACTGCGGCTACGATCCGGTTGCGGCGCGGGCCTTCGGCAAACCACAGGACACCGATCAGGGCTGCAAAAATCACCGAGGTTTCGCGCAAGGCCGACACGATGCCAAGCGGGGCGGTTGTCTTTGCCAGCAGAACCAGCCCGTAGGCCGCGCCCGAGACGAACCCGCCGATCAGACCGATCCAGATCGCCTTGGGCGACATGACGCGAAACCGGGACCAGCGCGTGCCGAATATGTAAAGCACGACAAAGATCTCGGCGGCAAAGATCCAGCCGATATAGCCCCCCGGATTATTCGAGACCCGCACGCCGATACCGTCGACGATCGAGTAGCTTGCAATCACCACGGCGAGGCCCACAGCTGCCACCAGACCGCTGCGGGCCGCTTGACCGGCGAAAGTCTCACCGGCCAGCAACATGATCCCCCCGGACACGGCGAAGATCCCGATCCAGGCCATCATCGGCAGGTGTTCATCCGCCCAGACCAGCGCCCCCAGAGCAATCAGGACCGGGGCAACTCCGCGCGCGACCGGGTAGACGACACTCAAGTCTCCGGTGCGATAAGCCACGTTCAGCAAAACGTAATATCCCCAGTGAATGACAGTGGTCGCCACGATAAATGGAAAGGCTGCGCTGTCCGGCATTCCGTAGAGGTAAATCAGCACAGCCCCAGGCACGACATGGCCCGAGGCGATGAGGCCTAAGACCAGCGCCCTGTCGCCGGCGCCCTTGACGATGGCATTCCACAAGGCGTGAAGAAAGGCCGCAAATATCACAATGAAAAAGGTTTCAGCGCTCATATTGCGGTCTGTGTGCAGGTCGCCGTATTGGCGGCAGGGAAGGCCGAGGCCGCGGGGGCCCGGCTTGTTAATTCGATCCTCACGCTATTCAGGCCAGGGCAGGGAGTAGGTCTTGACGTTGGTGAAGAATTTCATCGCTTCGATGACACCTTCCTTGACCCCGTTTCCGCTGTCCTTGATGCCACCGAAAGGCGACATCTCGATCCGGTAACCCGGCTGTTCCCAGATGTTGCAGGTGCCGACATCAAGACCGTTGATATAGGCAATCGCACGATTCAGGTCGTTGGTGCAAACCCCCGAGGACAGTCCAAAATCGGTCGAGTTCGAGATCGCCATGACCTCTTCATCAACGTCTGGCACCCGAACGATCGGGATGATCGGGCCAAACGTCTCTTCCATCACCAGTTCGCTGTCATGGGGCACATGGTCCACGACAATCGGCGGCAGGAGAGCGCCGCGGCGTTCCGGATGATAGAGGATCTTCGCGCCATCCTTTTCCGCCTGTAGAACCCTGTTTTCGAACAGCTCTGCCGCCTGCGAATGGATCACGCAGCCCAGTTCCGTCTCCGGGTCGCGCGGATCTCCAAACTTGATCTTCTTGGCTTTTTCCAGCACCAGCGGCACGAATTTCTCGGCCACGCTCTCCTGTACCAAGATGCGCTTGATAGCGGTGCAGCGTTGGCCCGAATTGCCGGTGGCCCCGGCCACGGCAATGGTAGCGGCTTTGTCGAGTTCGGCGTCAGACAGATCATTGCAGATGATCAGCGGGTCATTCCCGCCCAGCTCGAGCGCCTGCCGCTTGTAGCCTGCCTTGGCAGCGATGATCTTACCCACCGGCACCCCACCGGTAAAGGTGATGATGTCGATGTTGTCATTGGTGATCATCTCATCGCCGATATCCTGCGGCATGCCGGTCACCACCTGGAACATCTCTGGCGGCAGACCCGCCTCGTACAGGATGTCCGCCAGCGCGATGCAGGTCAGCGGCGTCAGCTCCGTAGGCTTGCAGACCATGCAGTTGTTGGTGGCGATCGACGGCGCGATCTTGTGGCTGACCATGTTCAGCGGGTGGTTGAACGGCGTGATCGCCGAGATCGTGCGGACCGGCTCGCGCTTGGTGAAGATCTTTCGGGCCTTACCGTTGTGCGTCAGATCGCAGGAAAAGATCTCGCCATCGTCCTTCATCGCCTCGGCCGCGGCGAATTGGTAGACATCCTGCGCCCGCTTGGTTTCATAGATCGCATGCTGGTGACAGATGCCCAGCTCCAGCGTCAGCCATTTCGCCAGATCGTCGCGCCTTTCGCCGATCAATTCTCCTGCCCTCTGCAGGATCTGACTGCGCTCGTAGCGGCTCAGCTTGGGTTTGTAATTGGCCGCGATCTCGAACGCCTTGCGGGCATGTTCGGCGGTCCCGGCGGGCACGGTGCCTATTACCTCATCGGTATAAGGATAGAGCACCTCGACCACATCATCGGTAAAGACAACCTCGCCACCGATGCGCATGCCTTCGTTGCGGATGTCCGTTTTCGTCATCGTGTTCATGCCGTTGCCTCTTCAAGAGCGGCCGCCTTTGTTGCAAAGAAGAAGGCGTCGAAGTTGCGCAGGACCGGCGCCGAGGGCAGATCCAGAACCCGGTTGCAAATAAACGGAACCTCCTGTTCGGTCAGGCCACCGTGGCTGCGCAGAGGCTCGTTCAGGGCTGCCAGATCATGTCGGTGCTCGGAGGTGCCAATGGTCATGTTCTCGGTCGAGATCATCACGATGTCACCGATCCGGTCGGCAGGCAGCTCAAAACGGCCGACAGCCTCGCTGCGGGTCATCACCTCCAGAATTTCGGGCTGTGCCGCGAGTTTGGCGATGATGTCCGCCACGCCGGCGCCCTCTGGCAGATAGGCAGTGCCGAAACCACCCAGCGCGCCGTGGTGCACCACATAAGGGTCGGTGATCGGCAGGATGACACGCGCGGCGGCTTCGCCTAGCCATTCGTCCAGCAGGTCCTGGACGTAAATCACCTGAGGGGCGCCATTGGCGTCATGCTTGGGCTTCATGCCGTGATCGGCCGTCACGACAATGGCCGCACCCAGCGCGTCGAGCTGACCGAGGTATTTGTCGAACATCTCGTAGAAGGCCTTGGCTTCGGCCTGATCGGGGGCGTATTTGTGTTGCACGTAATCCGTGGTGGTCAGGTACATCACATCGGGTTTCCACTCTTCGAGCAGTTTCACGCCGGCGGCGAAGACAAACTCCGAGAGCTCAGCCGAGTAAACCTCGGGCTGTGCCATGCCCAGCCATTTGCTGGCTTTCTCCTGTCCGTGCTCGGCACGTGTCGAGCTGTCGGATTTCTCAGCCGAGAAGCATTTGGCACGGTCGTCTTCGAATTTCAGACCTGCGCCCAGCAACGCCCGCAACTTATCTTTGGCGGTGACGACGGCCACCCGGGCGCCGGCCTCGTAGAACTTGGCAAAGATTGTCGGCGCGCGCAAAAAGCGCACGTCATTCATCATCACCTCTTCACCGGTATCCGGTTCAAAAAGATAGTTGCCGCAGATCCCGTGCACAATCGGAGGACGCCCGGTGGCAATCGAGAGGTTGTTGGGGTTGGTGAAAGAGGGGATGACCGAATGCGCAAGCCGATCCGTGCCTTGTTCCTTCATCCGCTTAAGCGTCGGCATAAGCCCGTCGGCGATTGCCTTGTCCAGGTACTCTGGCTCACAGCCATCAAGACAGATCGCAATCGCACAGGTGCTGGGCGTCGAATAGGTGCGGTCGTTCGCCTCGACCGGAGAAGTGATGGTCATTCTGATATCCTTGTGAGTGCTATGCTGCGAGTTTCTTGCGTTCGTCGAGCGCGGCCTGCGGCGGGGCCGCTGTTGCTACGCCCATTTCATCGAGGGTCTGGTTTGCGGCCGTTACAACCTGACGCATCACATCCTCATCCATCTGGCCGATACAGCCGACCCGAAAACTGTCCACGACGGTCAGCTTTCCGGGATAGATGATGAAGCCCTTGTCCTTCATGCTTTCGTAAAAGCGCGAGAATTCAAATTTCGGGTCTGCCGGGCAAAAGAAGGTCACGATGATCGGACTCAGCCAGCGGTCTGCCAGCAGGGTCTCGAACCCGATTCCGCGCATTCCTTCGACCAGCACGTCGCGGTTGCGAGTATAGCGCGCGCCACGTCCGGCGACGCCGCCTTCTTCGTGATGGGCGTCAAGCGCCTTGAGAAAGGCCGCGACCACATGGGTGGGCGGGGTGAACCGCCATTGGCCGGTCTTCTCCATCGTCGCCCATTGCGCATGCACGTCCAGAGAGAGCGAATGACTGTTGGCTTTGGCGGCCTCGATCTCGTCCTTGCGGGCAATCACGAAGCCAAAACCTGGTACGCCCTCGATGCATTTGTTGGCCGAGCTGACCATGGCCGTGTATTTGACGCGCGACGCATCCAGCGGCACGGCACCAAAGGCAGACATGCTGTCGACCAGAACCTTGCGCCCTGCGGCATGCGCGGCCCCGGCCAGCTCTTCAACCGGGTTCAGAATGCCGGAGCTTGTTTCGCAGTGGATTATCAGCACATGGGTGATGTCCTGATCCTGCTCAAGAATCGCGGTGACTTCATCGCCGCGCGGCGGCAGGTAATCGCCCTTGTTAATCAAATGAAAGTCGCGGCCGATGCACTCCATCGTCTGGGCGGCCCGCAGACCATAGGCACCATTCGCCAACACCAGCACCTTGCCGTCTTTCGGAACGAAAGAACCCAGCATCGCCTCGACGCAGTAGGACCCGGAGCCCTGGATCGGCACGCAGTCGTATTCCGCCCGTTCCTCGCCCAGCAGCGCCAGCAACTGACTGCGCATCTTGCGGGTCATCGCCCGGAAATCGTCGTCCCAGCTGCCCCAGTCGCGCAGCATGGCTTCCTTGACCTCATATGACGTTGTCAAAGGCCCCGGCGTGAGCAAATATGGCTCGCCAAGTTTGGGTGAATTCATCTTCGCCGTGTCGGTACCCATGACAGCTTCCTTGATCTGACAATGTTTTCACAAGGTCTATGCCCAGAGAATGTATTTGAAAAATTGTTATTAGCGATGATACCACAGGCTGAGCCTATATGTGCAGGCTGCGCAAGAATGGAGAGGACAGCGAGTGAATTATAGTCAGATCAGGGCGTTCCATTATGTCGCAGTGACCGGCGGCTTTTCCCGCGCGGCCGAACGCCTGGCGCTCACCCAGCCTGCGGTATCGGAACAGGTGCGCAAGCTCGAGAGCGATCACGACGTTCTATTGTTCAACCGTGAGCGCAAGCAGATCACCCTGACGCCGCTGGCAGAACAGCTCTTGTTGACGACAAAACAGCTCTTCGAGGTTGAAGAACGCATAGATGACCTGCTGTCAGAGCGCCGTGCCGCGCTTAAGGGTCACTTAAGGATCATGGTCGACAGTGCATTTCACCTCACCGACCGTCTGGTCCGGTTTCGCAGCAGATATCCGGAGGTCTCAATCTCGGTACTGACCGGAAACAGCGAAGATGTGGTGGAAAGCCTGAGGAACTATGACGCCGAAATCGGAGTCGTGGGCAGTCAAGATCCCGGCTCCGACATGTATGTCGAAAGCCTGGGTAGCTCGGCTATCGTGGCTGTGGCGGCCAAGGCGTTTCTGAGCCGCCGCATTGATCGAATCCACCTCGCCGATCTGAAGAAATACCCGCTGATCCTGCGCGAAAAAGGCTCGAAAACCCGTCAGAAGCTGGAAAAGGAAGCCCTAAGAAACGGTGTCACCCTCGTGCCGGCGGTGGTCGCTGAAGGGCGCGAGGCGATGCTTGAGATCGTTGCGTCGGGGCTCGGCATTGGTTTCGTTTCCGACGCTGAATTCGGCAGCGACCCAAGGCTGATCAAGATCGCTCTGGACGGTTCTGATTTGTCGATGTCGGAAACGCTGATACACCTGAAGCAGCGAAAGAACCTGCGGATCATCAGGACCTTTATGAATTGTTGAATCCTGTACGAAGCGGCGGGGGATCATGCCGTTGAGCTACTTCCCAATCGTTGGAAAGGATCTGGCGTAATTTAAGCTGCTCGTTGCACCTGCTGATCGGGTTGGTTGATATTATCTCTGCCAGCAGACCACGGCCGGGGGTTTTCCGCCAAAAGCGGAATGCGGGCGGCTATGTTGCATACAGGCTGAAGTGGAATTCATCATGTGAATCCAGCATGGTAAGCAGACGCCGCCCAACCCCGGCGGCTTCCTCTTTGACAGGTATTCCAACGCGGGCCGGGTTACATTCGAACGCCACTGATGCACCGCGGCCCGCATCGAAAAACCTTGGACTTTGCTGACATTCATGGCAGCCGTCCCAAGGTCTGCTTTCTTCAGTTCAACGCAGAAAGAACACTGCCGCCATTATAAGGCCGATGGCCGTCACGAAGTGCCGCAGGAGATCGGTTCTGACGATGCGGCGGCTCACGATTGCGCCAAGATATCCGCCAACGGTTGCGCTGATGGCCATAACGAACGCAGGTTCCCACGCGATCAATCCAGCAGCGATGAAGGTGATGGCTGATACCAGCGAGACCACGGCTGACAACACGTTCTTGAGGCCATTCATCCCATGCAGGTTGCTGTAACCGATGAATCCAAATGTCGCGAGCAGCATGATACCGAGCCCCCCATTGAAATAGCCGCCATAGATCGAAACCGCCAGAATAGCTGCGACGGATACCCCAATCCCGGCGCTGCCCGCGCCACGTTTCTGTATTGCACGCAGCAATGCGGGTCCGAAGGCGAACATCACAGTCGCAAGCAACAGTAGCCATGGCACAACCCACAGGAACGTATCGCCGGGGGTGATGATGAGAAGAAGCGCACCCAATACAGAGCCGGCAATCCCGACACCGGCAATGGCCCAAAGCGCCAAGACGCCCTCGCGCTGCATGTCGTGCCGGAAACCCCATGCACTGCTGATATATCCCGGCAAGGCGGTCAGCGTCGCCGTGGCATTGGCGCTGACCGGGGGCACGCCTATGTAGATCAGTGTAGGCAGACTCAGGAAGGTCCCGCCCCCGGCTACGGCATTGAGAAGACCTGCGGCAATGCCCGCGCCAGCGAGCAGGAGAATTTCAAAGAGTGTCATGGTGGGGAAGCCGGTCTTTCGCATTCAAAGGTATTTGGTTGTGGCCCAATGCCATACAGACGCTTTGCTCGGCACGGCAAGTGCCTTTTCTTTGTAGGCACCGGCACGATGCTGGCGCACATACCACCACGCGCGCAGCCGCTGAAAAACGGTGCTACTGTCAGGGTATTGGAAACGGGTGACGCTTGCCTTTTCACGCTCAAACACCGCTTTTTTAGCCGCTTCGAGTTCCCGGAAGGCCTGCGCCTCGAATTCTTCGTCACTCAGGATCGTCACGTGAGGGATAGGCCCCGGGGTTTGCCTTCTTCGGTGGTGGAATGATTATCTCGACATTGGAACCCAGTCGCCGGATGATTCCATCCTAGACGGGACTCCCGTCATACGCTCTATCCGCAATAATCTTGGCGACCGGTCCGTCGAGCTGCCGCAGCAACCCAGCAACCGCTGATCGGTCGCCGACACGTTCGATGGTGAGGCTGGCGGCCACGATGCCTCCGCTTAGGGGGTTGAAGCCGATATGCAGCTTGCGCCACGTTTTCCTTCGTTTTCGGGCACCATGCTTCTCTTCCATCCAGCCATTTTCGCCGACAACCTTCAGTCCAGTACTGTGATCAGGGTCATTGGGCCGGGCTGGACCTGCTTTGCCGGAGTTAGCTTCAGGTGCGCGCCACGCCGGGAAAGTGTCGTGAAATCCGGAACCGGCAAGCTGAGCTTGAGCAGTTTGATGAGCGAGCGGACAAAGCCCTGCGTTTGGTGCAGCGGCAAGCCAAAGACTGCGCGAAGGGTCAGACAGACCTCGATCGCGTGATCGGAATAGGTGAACTTACCAGCATGCGCGGCAGAAGCCGCAGCATGCCAGGCTCCGGTGCCGGGTGCAGTGCGCAAAGTCAACTCAGGTGGGGTCTCAGTTTTTCTCTTCTTTCAGGTATGCCGTGCCGGTCTCAGGGCAGGCTGCACACTGCTTCAGCCAGTATTTGCGCGATGCTGATTGCGTTGCTTTCGTGGGGGATGCTGTCGGTGGTGACGATCCGGCGGGCGCCTGCGGCCAGTATTCCTGCGTGAGCTCCGGCGGCAAAGACCGCATGTATCACAACGCAGACCGGCGGGTTGCCCGGCGCCAGACGTTCGATGGTCTTGACCAATGTCCGGCCGGAGGAGGCGATGTCATCCAGAATGACCGCTGTACCTGTCTTCAATGCCGCAACGGAAGGGACGCTGACCTCTACCTCCCGGTCGCCGCTGCGATGCTTGCGGAGCACTTCGCAGGGGCAACTTGCCAGTGCAGCAACCTGGGCCACCCATTGCCGGCTTTCTTCGTCGGGGCCGATCAGGACAGGGTCGGGGATGTTCCGGGTGATCCAACCTGCAAGCGCCGGGGCGGTTACCGCCCGCCGCGCAGGAATGGTAAAAAGCGCCGCCAGATCCGGGATCCGGTGCAAGTGAGGGTCAGCCGTGACCAGCCAGTCAAAACTTTCCTCAAGGCAGGCTGCAAACAGCGGCGCGCTGACGGCCTGCCCGGCAGCAAAACGCTGGTCCTGGCGCATATAGCCGAGGTAGGGGGCAATGAGCCCGATGCTGTTTGCTCCCAATTCCCGTGCAGTGGCCGCCGCAAAGCGCAGCGGCAGCATGTGCCTGTCGGGATCCCGCAAAGTACACAGGATAGCCAGATCGCAGTCTGCAACGTCCCCGCTCAGAGTAATCAGGCTTTCGCCGTCGGGGAAATGCCGCCAGGCCACCGGAACGATCCGGGTGCCAAGAACCGGCGCAAGACGTGCCGCCATAGGCTGCATATCGGGAAACGGGGCAAGAACAGGCTTCATGACAGCTCCGTGATGCTGAAGGGCCCGGGCTGGCGCGCGGCATAGTCCTGGGCATAGGCCAATTCCCCCGGTGTTTCAGAGTGGATTTCAAACAAAGGGCCGCCGCGCTGCACCCGGTCACCGGGACGGGCCAGCAGCAGAACCCCCGCACGGGCACGCTGCGGCGCACCGGCGAGCTTAGCGATCCGGGCGATCAGGCGATTGTCGATAGCGGTCACCGTTCCGCTGTCCGCGGCGGTCACCTGTGTCCGGTGCGCGGCAGTTTCCGGTTCTCTGAACCCGCCCTGCGCTTCGCAAATCGCCATGAAGCGCTGTTCGGCCGCACCGCTGTCCAGCAGTTGGGCGGCCGTCTCGGGACCGGTTCCGGCTGCACCGCCCAGCTCAAGCAGGAGACCGGCAAGGGTCAGTGCCCGTTCGCGCAGGTCCGCCGGGGCATCCGGGTCACGGCGCAGAACTTTCAGCACATCGGCCGCTTCCAGTGCCGGGCCAATGCCCCGTCCCACCGGCCGGCTGCCGTCGCTAATGTGGATCTTCAACTCCAATCCGACTGCTGCGGCGACGGCGTTCAGACGTGCCGACAAGGCAGCCGCAGCAGCAGAAGAACGGACCTTGGCGGTCGTCCCTACAGGGATGTCTATTATCACCCTGTCGGCACCGGCCGCTGCCTTTTTTGACAATACGCTGGCCGCAATCAGGCCGTCGCTGTCAAAGTCCAGGGGCCGTTCGATGCGGATCAAGGCGTCATCCGCTGGGCTAAGCCGCAGACCGCCTCCCCAGACAACGCAGCCGCCCTGTGTCTCGACCACCCGGCGCATTGCCGTTAGATCCAGTTCCACCGGTGCCATGACTTCCATGACATCTGCGGTTCCAGCGGGGGAGGTTATGGCCCGGCTGGAGGTTTTCGGGATGATGTGCCCGGCTGCTGCAACAACCGCTACCACAATCGGTGTGGTCCGGTTGCCCGGCAACCCGCCGACGCAGTGTTTGTCCAGAACCAGGTCCTTGCCCCAATTCAGGCTCTTGCCTGCCGCCTGCATGGCGCGTGTCAGGGCAATGGTTTCTTCGAAGTCCAGCCGGTCGCCGGAACAGGCGGTTACAAAGGCGGCAAGGTCCAGGTCCGAAAGCCTGCGGGCCAGCGCATCGCCGATTATGGTGTTGAACTGTGCTTGCGCAAGGCGTTCGCCATAGACCTTGGCACGAATGAAAGACGCGGCTGCGGGCGGTTCCGGGTGCGACAGCCGGCCCAATGCGCCGGGGCCGGGCTGCAGGGCCTGCCACGCAGCGTCCGACAGCGCCGCGGCATCGGGCGGCAGCCAGCAGCCGCCAGTCACCACATTCAGCGTCGCGATAACCCATTTGCGGCCGCAGTCGATGCGCACCCGCGTGAGAGCCCGGAACCCTTCGGCCTGGCAGACGTGGCAATCGGCATGCATATAGACTACTGGGTGGCTGTAGGTGTCTATCCCGGCTGGCATCAGCCGCAGGCTGTGACTGCTGGTATTCATCGTATGTGCTCCAGCCAGATGATGTCCGAATGCTGAGGGATCAGCAGCACATTACCGATATCGCGGAGGCGCACCGGACAGGACCTGCGGTTGTGCAGTCCAGCAGCTTGGATCCCTGAGACAATCTGCCACCGACCAAAACCCGCAGCGGCCCGGCCCCTATCAGAGACGGAGAGCCAGTGGCGGTAACTACAGTCCCAAGAAACCCCAGGTGTGTTTGACCCATGAAGCATTCCGGATACGAACTAGTGGGCGGCAGCACGATCGCAAGGCCTGCCGTATTGACCGGCGGGTAATTTCAGAGGCGGTCTATGAAACATTTTCCGACAAATTGTACATAATACATCTTATACATTTTATCGTTGTGGTCGCAAAGCTTGTGTGGTTGCCGCCTGCTTTGCAAGGAGAACATTGACCTTTTGAGCCAGTGATCGAGTGCGTACTTGTGTAAGGCCTTCTTGTGCGGCCTCTCAAGCGCCGCTGGCCGATATGGAGAACCGCGGGTCAGCTCCAAATCTAAACTTCGGACTGTTGCGTCCTTAACTTTGCGCTGGTTTCGCTCACCCTGATCTGGTCGATCAACTTGCCCATCGGGGCTTTGCCTTCCTCACATTCCTTTGTTCTCGTTTACCTTTCGTATTTTCCCTCACGCGGTCTCTGCGGCCGGTTCCCGATAAGCCTCCTGCTTCGTTGTCATCGCCCAGACTGCGCGCGCCATTTTGTTGGCCAATGCAATTGCCACGACCATGCGCGGTTTGCGTTTGAGCATGGCGTTGAGCCAACCATTTTTGAAGTCGTGGCCGCGAGAGGCCCAGTTGATCACCGACATCGCCCCAATGATCAGAAGCCGTCGGATGTCCAGCTGACCCATCTTCGACGTTCGGCCCAGGCGTTGTTTTCCTCCTGTCGAGTTTTGTCTCGGAACCAGCCCCAGCCAGGCTGCAAAGTCTCGTCCCCGACCGAATGTATCCATAGGCGGTGCAAAGGTTTCGATGGCCGCCGCTGTGATCGGTCCTAGCCCCGGCATCGTTTGCAGCCGTCTTGATGTCTCTTGCTGGCTGGATTTGGCGTTGATCTGTTTCATCGTTTCGTCAATTCGGCGTGTTTTGTCGGAGATCTGGCAGAGCAGATCACGACAAATATCTCGGACTTCCTGAGGTAAGGGTGCGCCCACATCCTCCACGATTTCGGCCACCTTTCGAAGATGGCGCGGTCCTTTCGGAATGACGTGCCCGAATTCGTACTAATACGATCTGATCGCGTTGATGAGCTCGGTCCGTTGCTTCACCAGCTTTTCCCGGTAGCGGAAAAGAACAGCGTTCGCCTGCTGACCTTCTGATTTATGTACAACAAAACGCATCGAGGGACGCTGTGCGGCTTCAACGATTGCCTCGGCATCCGCTGCGTCGTTCTTTTGACGCTTGACGAAGGGTTTCACATAGAGCGGCGAGATCAGCTTGGTCCGGTGACCCAGTAATTCCAGTTCACGCGCCCAGTAATGCGCACCACCGCAAGCCTCCATGACCACAAGCGATGCCGGATGATCGGCCATGAAGCGATGGAATTGCCCCCGCGTGAGCTTCTTTCGGAAAATAACAGCCCCGTCCGCAGCCGCGCCGTGCAGCTGGAATACGTTCTTTGCTAGATCAACGCCGATGATGATATCTTCCGTCATGGTTGCCGTCCTTTCCATTTGAATGTGTTGTTCACACTCTCATTCATGGCACATCGCGATGCCGTTCGGGGAATTGGCGGCAACCACCCCATCTAAAATGCCACCCATGAGCAATTCAGAAGTGTCACTCTTCCCTCAAAACAAGACGAGGATGAGCGGACATGGGATGGGTGATGATGAGCGAGCGCGAGCTGAATCGTGTGGAAATTCTGGCGCAGGTCGATGATGGCCGGCTGACGGTAGACAACGCGGCGAACCTGTTGGATCTGACGCGGCGCCAGGTATTTAGGCTGCTGAAGCGATACCGTCAGGACGGTGCCGTTGCGATCCGGCACAAGGCGCGCGGCAAGCCTCCGAACAATCGGATTCACAGGGCCAAGCGCGAGTATGCACTGAGCCTGATCAAAGAGAACTATCCGGATTTTAGGCCGACACTGGCCGCTGAGATGCTGGCCGAGCATCACGGGTTCAAAGTCTCACGCGAGACGTTGCGCAAATGCCCTCTCGTGCATTCTGCGGATGCACTGCCGGGTGGCAGATGGCCGAGGACGGTCTTTGGCTTTCGCGCAAGCAGCGGCGCCAGTTCCATTAGCCGCGCCTGCGCCGGGAATGCTTTGGCGAGCTGATCCAGATCGACGGCTCGGATCACCGTTGGTTTGAGGATCGCGCGCCGCCCTGCACTCTTCTTGTGTTCATTGACGACGCGACAAGCACCTTGATGGAACTGCGGTTTGTGAAGTCAGAGAGCACCTTCAGCTATTTCGAGGCGCTCGAGAGTTATCTGCACAAACACGGACGCCCGGTTGCCTTCTACAGTGACAAACACACGGTGTTTCGCGTGGCCAAGGAAGACGCCAAGGGCGGCGCGCGGATCACCCAGTTCGGGCGCGCTCTGAGTGAGCTGAACATCGAGATTTTGTGCGCCAATTCGAGCCAGGCCAAAGGCCGTGTCGAACGCGCAAACCGGACGCTGCAAGACCGGCTGGTGAAGGAACTGCGGCTCGCTGGCATCTCGGACATGGAGGCTGGAAACGCTTTTCTGCAAGGCTTCAAGGAACGCTACAACGTCAAGTTCGCCAAAGCCTCAGCCAAATCTGACAACCTGCACCGCGCATTGAATGTCGAGCCGGATCGGCTGGCAGATGTCCTGTGCTGGCGCGAGAACCGCTATGTCGGCATAGCAACTGACGTTTTCCTATGACCGCAAGCGGATCATGCTCGAGGAAAGCGAGATCACACGCGGCCTGGTCGGCAAATATGTAGACACCTACGCCTTCGTGGATGGCCGGTTTGAGGTGCGCTGGAAAGGCCGCTCCCTGCCCTACAAAATCTTCGACATGGATCAGCGCGTGACCCATGCGGCTATCACCGGCAACAAACGCCTGAGCGCTGTCCTCGAGCACATCAAAGAGATGCAGGATGCCGCCCCGCCCAAGCCCAAGGTGCGGACGAACTCAGAGAAGATGGGTTACAAGCCGAATGGCCGGAGACCAGGCCGGCCGTCAGGGTCGCGGGCCAAGAAGAAGATTGTGCTCGCGGCTGAACAGGCCCAAGAATGAAGGCATGACTGCCGACGACGACCCAGAGATCATCTTCTCCGACTACACGCAATCCGTCGTCATCGACGGGCATCATTTCGATGTTGAGATCTACCGAACCAGCATCGATCCCGGCTGGATCCTGTCCGTGGAGAACCAGTTCGGCACGTTGACGGTTTCCGATAACCCGCCCTTCTTCGGTGATGGCCTCGCCTGGCGCGCCTTCGAAGAGATCCTGCACGAAGAAGGCATCAAAGCATTCTACAATAAGAAAGAACGGCGAAAGCTCGGTCTATGACCTGAACCTCGCAAGGCTTTACAGCCCTCCGATATTTGGGGTCTGCGGGCTGCAAAGCCTTGCTCCCGTCACGCCCCTAGGTGACGTTTCTGCTTTGCGCAGCCGGTAACATTTCTGGATGGTTGCAACAAGCGCGTGTACGCGGGTGGATTCACATCCGAAGTGCAAATTCTGTATCAAAACAGATGTTTGCATGGAGGCTATTGAATGGGACGCAGCTACCCTCACCTGAGTTTGGAAGAACGCCGGAAGATTGCCAAGTGGCTTGAAGCCAAAATGCCGGTGCCTGAGATCGCAGACCGGCTGGGCCGCGCAGCGTCGACGATTTATCGCGAACTGAAGCGCAATTTCTTTCACGACAAGGAACTGCCAGAGCTGAACGGATACTATGCTGTGAATGCTCAGGATATGTACGAACGCCGCCACGCCGTCCATCGCAAGCTGATCGTTCATCCAGCCCGGCAAGCCCCAGCAGAACGCCTATGTCGGGCGCTACAACCGCACGGTCCGGCACGAATGGCTGGACCTCTACATTTTCGAAAGCATCGGCGAGGTGCAGCAGATTGCCACCGAATGGCTGTGGTCCTACAACAATGAACGCCCGAATATGGGCAACGGCGGGATGACCCCCGCCCAGAAACTGAGAATGGCCGCGTAAACTCTACGACCAAGCCCTCGCAAAATGGGGGGATTACCCGGGGTCACGTCAGATTTTCTAATTAGTACACGCTTTGTACTAAAAGAGCTCCAAAACCTACACTAGAGGAATTGTTTATGTGCTCCAAACATTGTGTGAAATCCATGAGTGACGGTTTTGGACGTATTCAACCGGCACTCGATTTTGAAGGTAGATCAAAGGGGGAAATATGGACCGGTTTGATTTCATCATTTGCGGGGCTGGCACCGCTGGGTGCATTTTGGCTAATCGACTTTCCGCCGATCCGGAGATCAAGGTTCTATTGCTTGAGGCCGGACAGGTCATGAAAGCCCCGAAGTTGGATGCCTACGGCGCATCTGTCGATCATTGGGACTCACCGCTTGATTGGGCATTCAGGTCGGAACCGCAACGACACCTCAATAATCGACGCATCTTGCTGAACCGAGGTAAGGGGCTGGGTGGGTCCAGCGGAATCAATTGGGGCATGTATGTGCGGGGCAATCGCGGAGACTTCGACCATTGGGCGCAGCTGGGAAACCGGGGGTGGTCCTATGACGAAATTTTGCCTTCTATGATCAAGTCCGAAGCCAGCCGTGTGATTGAGGACGGATATCACGGGACCAGTGGCGAAATCTCTGTTGAACTCCCACGCAACCGCCACCCCCTTCAGGAGATGTGTTTCGAAGCCTATGAGGACCTCGGCGTACCAAGAAACCCCGACTACAATGGCGCAAACCAGGAGGGGTGTTTCTACTATCAGTTCACCACCAATCACGGTCGGCGTGTGAGTGCAGCCGATGCCTTTTTGAACCCGATCGAAGACAGGCCAAATCTAACGGTCGTTACCGGTGCGCATCTTTCCGGCGTGATGTTCGTCGGGACACGTGCCACTGGCGTGACTTTCGTCAAGGGACGCGATTCCCAAGCAGTTTCAGCTGGCGAGGTCATTCTTTCAATGGGGGCGATCGGATCACCTCACCTGCTGATGCTCTCAGGCATAGGCCCGGCAAATCATTTGTCAGAGCACGACATTCCTTGTCGTCACGACCTTGCAGGTGTCGGTCAAAACCTGCTGGATCATTTGGGTGGCCCCCGCATCGGCTTCACACTGCGCGAACCCGAGAAATTTGGGTTCCCGATAGCGGGAGAGGCGGCCAGCCTAAAGGAATTCAACGCGACAGGCACCGGCCCGCTTGCCACAACCGGCGTGGACGCAGGGGCATTTGTCAGGCTGAGGGACAGTGATGAATACCCAAGCGCGCAGTCCATTTGTAACGTTTCCAACACACATCTGGATCGGAGAATAGATATGCCACCTCGCTTGTCTTTCGGCGGTTATATCTGCCGGACGGTGTCAAAAGGCACGGTGAGGCTTGCCTCCGCCAGCCCATTTGACCGCCCACTGGTTGATCCGAACTACCTGTCGGACCCGATGGACCTGGAAACCCATGTAGCATTTCTGAAATTTCAACGCCGCATGATCGAACACCCAATTTTTGCTCCGGTCCGAGGCGAGGTTTACGGACCCAAGATGGATCGAGAAAACATCATCAAGGCGACTCGCGAGGGGGCCAGTACAACGTGGCATCAGACCTCTACCTGCAGGATGGGCGTTGACCCTTTAGCTGTCGTAGGGCCGGATTTGACTGTTCGTGGATTGGAGAACTTGCGTGTAATCGATGCTTCGGTGTTCCCGACAATGACGAGTGGAAACACCAATGCTCCAACCATGATGGTTGCAGAAAAGGGCGCGGCCCTAATCTTGCAAAAATCCTTCTAGCAGCTGTACCGTTCAAACGGTCTGAGCGGCCCATTTCCGGCGAGATTTGCAGAGTGCAGTAACGTTTGCCATTAGCTTGCGGGCGACGGTAATAATGATGACTTTGTGCGGTTTTCCAGCCTTCCGCAGCCGGTCTGCAAAGGGTGAAGTGGCCTTAGGGTCAGATGGGGTATTCGGCTTGCGCCCCACTTCCAGCCTCGGTCTCCGGTAGGTGCTGCGTCTCGAGCTGATGATAATACGTGGTCTGTGTGAAGCAGCCACAAGCATCAAGGAAGGAGACGCAGCATGAAGCATTATGCCGGATTGTGTGAAACGGCATGCGAAATTGGCTCTGACTCAATTTTGGTGCAACTTCGGCCCCTCTCAGATCAGGGCGCTTGAACGAGCCGCGCTTTGAGCAGGTCGATGTTCGCCCTTCCATACATCTGGCGTTTGAGTGTCTTGAGGCGGTTAATCTGCCCTTCGGTCTGCCCGTTCGACCAAGGCTCCCTCAGCGCTGCGGCGACCGCGGCTTGATCGCGCCGGAGCCCACGAGCGAAGGCACCGAGCAGCCCGTCCTCCGCTTCATTCAGCCATTCTTCCAGCGCCTCTTCGCGAGCATTGCGTACCATGTCCGTAAACCGGTCGGTCAGCCTTCGGGCTGTGGCGAGAGCTGGCAACGAAGCTTCGATCCTTGCGACCTGGATGGCATCCGCCTGGCACAGATGATCCCGGCCCAAGGTCAGGAGGCGGGCAATCTTGAGCGCGGGCGGCGATTTTTCTGTGCCCGATGGCGCTGCCCGCTCGGCACGGCGCTGGCGCGTGGCCCATTCCCCGACGACACGGAGGCTGCCCTGGAAACCATCGGCCCGCAGCCGGCGCCAGAGTTCGGCGCCGTTCCGGCAGCCGCCCGCCCATTCCCGTAGAAGAAAAAACTGGCGGGCTAAGCGATCACACGAAACACTTCCCATCGTGGCGATCCAGACACTATGTGCGGCTCCAGGTCGCTGGCCCACTCTGCCTGACCCGTGGCCTCGGCGAGACGGGTCCAGGCGGTGTGAAGGGCACCAAGGTCATTAAGAGTGATCTCGACCACAACCGCAGATTCAGCCGCACCTACCGAGCCCACGACAATGCGAGCCTGATCCGGCGTCCAGTCGATCTGTGGCGCGATCTCGTCCCACCATTTGCGCATCAGCGCGAGTGCCGCGTCCTTGTGGCCGAACCGGACATCGAGGCTCCAGCGTGCAACAATCATGATTTCCTCCTGTTTTCTGAATGGCAACCGGTCAATCCGGCCTGCCGCGCGGCGGCGTCGATGGCCTGTTCCTGCGCGGGTTGCAGTTTCTGGCCCGCGATCGCGGAATACCAATCGAGCAGCGGATCCTCGACCTCGGTTCGGATGCCGGACAGTTCTTCGATGACGGCAAGGCCGCAGAACGGCACATAACTCGGTGCATATCCGCCCTCCTGACACATCACGAGCCGGCCTTGGCAATGGGTGTCTGCCAGCGCCAGCGTCGCCCTGGTCATCTCCCGGAATGTGTCTCTGTGGCACAGCATCCGCCCAAGCGGATCGCTCATCGCCGCATCAAAGCCGCACGCGACGAAGATCAGGTCGGGCATGAAGCGATCTACAGCCGGGGTCACGACCTTCTCGAACGCGGCGATATAGGCGCCATGCCCGCTTCCGGGCGGCAGGGGCAAGTTGATATTGAAGCCGTTGCCCGCGCCCACGCCGGTCTCGTCCAGTCTACCGCTGTCGACAGGATAGTAACCGTCCTGATGCAGTGAGATCGTCAACACGTCGGGGTCATCGTAGAACGCCATCTGTGTGCCGTTGCCGTGATGCACATCCCAGTCGATCACCGCGACGCGCGAGACATTGTGCATAGCGCGGGCATGATGCACAGCCAGTGCGACATTGCCGAAGATGCAGAAGCCTCGCCCGCGGTCGGGCTCGGCATGATGCCCGCAAGGCCGTACCAGAGCGTAGGCATTTTCGACTTCGCCGTTCAGCACCGCATCGGTCGCGGCAAGGCAGCCACCGGCGGCCAGCCGCGCCACCTCGTCGCCGTTGGGTCCGAAGGTTGCGGCCTCGCCGGCCTCGCCGCCCCCGGCCGCGCTCATCTCCGCGATCTTCTTCAGATAATCCGCGTCGTGGAACCGCAGCAATTCCTCATCACTCGCCGGGCGGGCCGCGATCGGGGCCAGTTGGGCAAGCAGGCCGCTGGCCTCAGTCAGCCCGCGCAGGCGGCGTTTCGCCTCGGGCCGATCGAAGGCGGGCCAGGGTTCGGCCCAGCGGTTGCTCGATGCGGGCCCGGCGTCATGCCAGGCATAGCGCTCGTCCCATAGAAATCCGGTGGTCATTTGTTTGTCCTTCCCTTGACGGCGGCGGGCGGAGCATGCCGCCCGCCGCAGGTTCTTTAACTCTCGCTCGCCGCGGGCAGCGGCGCGAACAGTTGCACATGCGACAGATTGCCGAACGAGCCGGGCGCAGAGCCGTAGGTTTCACCGTCGCCGTGCCAGGTAATCGCCAGCATCGCCAACAGCTGCGGATCGCTGGGCTGCAGGCAGGGCTCGAACGTGGCTTCAAAGGTCGCACTGCCTTTCGCATCGGCGGTGAAGCCGGATTGCGACCCGTCGCGGGCGCCGAGCGGCAGATCGAGCGCGCCGGTAAAGGGCTCCGTCGGCGGTTGGGGCACGAAGGAATACCACATTGTGTAGACGCCCTCGGGCACAAGGCCGGTGAACACGGATTCGACCGTGCCGGTACCGTCCGCGCAGGTCACGGTCGCGCTGCCGTCGGCTGCGAGCCAGTCGCCAAGCGTCATGCCGAGCGGTCGGCCCTTGAGATGCGGACCGATCGCCTCGGCATCAAACGGATTGTGCGCAACCGGCCCGGCGCCGGCAAAGATCTGGTCGCCCAACCGCGCCGCGGCCTCGTCCGGCGCCGGGCGATAGACATGCGTCGGCTCGCCCTCGCGGGCTACGAAGACATCAAGCTCGTTCAGCCCGGCCTCGATATGGTCAATGAAATCGAGCGTTATCGCCTGTTCGGCTGTTGCGGCCAGCGGGGCGGCTGCGATCAGGGTGGTGGTCAAAATGAAATGTCGCATTGTCGAAGACTCCTTTCGGATTGATTTCGGGGGCGGGTTTCAGGGCCTCGCTTCGAGGATCAGGTTGAACGGCGTCTCGGTCGCGCGGCGGAAGTGCGAGAACCCGGCCTTGGCGAATACGTCCGCCAGACGTTCCTCACCCGCCTGCGCACCGAGCGCCCAGCCCCCGTCCTCCGACAGCGCATGCGCACAGCAGAGCGTAGTGGAGGCCGCGTAGTAGAGCCGCCCGACCGGGGTCAGGTTGTCCTCGACGCGATCCTGCGCATAGGGCTCGACCAGCATCACCGTGCCATCCTTGGCAAGCGTCTCGCGGGCCCGTTTGGCGGCGGTCACCGGATCGCCCATGTCGTGTAGGCAGTCGAAAAAGCAGATGAGGTCGAAGCCTGCCTCCGGCACGGAAGCGGCATCGGCCAACTCGAAGGAGACGCGATCCTCAACCCCGGCTTCCCTGGCATTCTCGCGGGCGGTTCGGATTGACGCCTCGTGCGTGTCGAAACCGCTGAAGTGCGATTTCGGAAAGGCCTCGGCCATGATGATCGAGGAATAGCCGTGTCCGCAGCCGATATCCGCGACGCGGCCGCCTGCCTTGAGCTTGTCTTCGACACCATCGAGCGCGGGCAGCCAGTTGGCCACCAGTTCACCGCGATAGGCGTTGCGGAAGAACGCGGCAGATCCGCAATGCAGGCGCGCGTCGTGGTTGCCCCACGGGACGCCTTCGCCGGTGCGGAAGGCGCGGATGGCCTGATCCTCGTCGAACCACATTGAGGCCGGCACGTCCCAGGCGGGCGGGATGTAGACGGGGCTGGTGTCGTCGGCCAGCACGACGGCGTGCTCGGGTGGCAGTTCGTAGGTCTGGCTTGAAGGATGATAGACCAGATAACCGCCCGCGGCCTGGCTGTTCAGCCATTCGCGTACATAGCGCTCGGCGCAACCGGCCCGGTCCGCGATCTCGCGCGAACTCATTGGTCCGGCCCCCGCCATTGCCTCGTAGAGCCCCAACTTGCGGCCCAGGCTGACCATCACGCCGCCATATCCGGCGGCAAGGTCGGTCACAGCCTTGTCGACGAAGGCGTTGAGTTTGTTGTCGTCCAACGACATGTGCGTTTCCTTTTGTATCGAGAACAGATGCACACATCCTGCCGGTTGCATTCCGGTCGCGTAAGATCGATACTCATCGAAATCGGTTCATTTGTGCCAAGGAGGAGAAAATGCCCCCCCGCGCGACCCATGTCAGCCTTATCGCTTTGCCCGAAGTGATGATCTCTCCGCTTGCCGGCCTCTATGAGGTTCTGACCCTGTTCGAAACGCTCGGCAGCTTCGACGACGCGATGCCCCGGGATCCACCCTTCGACGTGCAGATCGTCACCCCGCAAGACATGCCGGAAACCGGCGCCAGCGGGTTGCCGCATGGCGGCGGCATAACCTTAGACAAGGTTGACCGCACCGATATCGTGATCGTGCCCTCGATGCTGGTCGAGGACGCTGAATGGGTGCCCGGCCGATACCCGGAACTGGTGGATTGGCTTGTCGCCCGGCATGCTGAGGGCGCGATCCTGTGTTCGGCCTGCTCGGGCGTTCTGCTGCTGGCGGAAACCGGTCTGCTGGATGGGCGTGAGGCAACGATTCACTGGGCCTATGAGCACACGTTCCGGCGCAATTTCCCGAAGGTGCAGCTCAAGTTGCAGGAGGTGCTGGTCGCCAGCGGCGAGCGCCGAGATTTCGTGATGTCGGGCGCCTCGGCCTCGTGGCACGACCTGGTGCTCTACCTGATTGCCCGCCTCGTCGGACCGACAGCGGCGCAGGCCATCGCGCGATTCATGCTGTTGCAATGGCATGTGGACGGGCAGGCGCCCTATGTCACGTTCAACCCGCCACTCGATCACGGCGATGCGGTGGTGCGTGATCTCCAGGATTGGCTGAAGAAGAACTATACTATCGCCAGTCCGGTCGAGGAACTGGAGCGCCGGTCGGGCCTGCCGGGACGCAGCTTCAAGCGACGGTTCACAAAAGCGACGGGTACGCCGCCGATCAAATATGTCCAGTACCTTCGCGTCGAAGAGGCCAAGCGACGACTGGAACGCACCGATACGCCGATCGACCAGATCGGCTGGAACGTAGGATATGAGGAACCGGCGTTTTTCCGGCGCCTTTTCAAGCGTGTCACACGGCTGACGCCAAGTGAATATCGGCGCAAGTTCCGGATGCCGGAGTTTAACCGGTCACTGCTTTAGTCAGGCCAGCGGGACGCTGTTCTCTCTGTTTGGATGAGTTCCCTCAACGATCTTCCGGATCGGGTGGCTGGAAGCAAGCCTGTGGCGGCCTTATGCAGCCTCATACCGCCAGCAACCGGGGCAGCCGGGCGAGTTTTCCTGCGTCAAGCGTCAGGATGAAGCGGGACCGCACCCGCTCGGCGCCGCGATGGAGAGTCTGTCCACACCCTGTTAGTTGACCTTTCTAATCTCGCTGCAGGGTGCATGAATGGCCGGTCTTCGTGCTGCTTAGCTGCATGGGATTCTGTGCTCCTGCGGCATTTTTCATGCGGCGTGCGCCTGCAGCGAGATTTGGACACTTCTGCAATGGGCTGAGGCTGTTGTCTAATCGCACCTCGTAATGCAAGTCTTTTGTCTGGTGGCGGGCCGTCACCATTGCCGGGGGCAGTGTTGTCTTCGCGGTCGGCATCGGCCGCCGCATGATGGGGCTTCGCGGTTGAGCCTTCCAATGTGTGAAACGCACGCTTCGGACCAGGTGGCCAGCAGTGCAACAGCCTCAGCGGAATGGCTCTCCCCACGTCCCGGCGGAGACGTCTCGTGTTGCGTCAGCGCAGTCAGATGCGCCGATCTCTTTTCATGTCGGAGCGGCACCCGCCCGTTGGAGGGGCTCGCCAGATTTCAGCATCGCGTGCATGATGACGGCCAGTTTGCGGGCCACAGCGACGGCAGCGCGCTTGAAACCGATGGTTTCCCGTAGACGTAGTCCCCAATGACGCAGATCGCTGTCGGCGCGGGTTCGCGTCAGGACCACGGTTGCGGCCTCGTAGAGCAGACCTCTCAAATGGGCGTCGCCGCGCCGGGAGATGTGACCGCCGTAGTCGACTTCGCCGGACTGGTAACGGCGGGTCGTCAAGCCCAGCCAGGCCCAGACCGAACGCGACTTTCGGAAATTCTCCGGTTCCTCGATAGCTGTCACGAATGCGGACGCTGTAATTGCGCCGATGCCAGGAATCGACATCAGCAATCGGCAGGCATCGCTCTGCCGGGCTGTGGCCAGAACTTGCCGCGTGAGTTCCGCGGCCCGGGTGCGGACGCTACGCCAAGCCTCCAGGACCGGCATCAAGATACTGGCGAGGTCTTCCTGGCCGGAGAGCAGGCGGCGGACCTCTTCCTCGAACCGACTGCCCTTTCTGCGCGGGACAACCAGCCCGAAGGTCTTCATCAGACCCCGGATCTGGTTGGAGAGCTCGGTCGCAATCCGGACCAGCCGGGTGCGTGCCGCCACCAGTGTTCGCGTCAGCATGCTGTCGAAACCCTTCACCCGCACTTCGCGGTAGAACCCGACCTCGGCCAAATGCGCGAGGCCGTCGGCGTCGTTCGCGTCGGTCTTGTTCGGGGCCATGTCGAGCGCGGCCTTTGCATGGCGCGCATCGATGCAGATGGCTGGGAGCCCTTCCTTGCTCAACGCGTGAAAGAACCAGACAGATAGCGGGCCTATCTCGAATACGATCCGCTGCGCCGCAGGAGCGCGCCTGCGCAGAACTTCAGAGATCGCGCTCGGCTTGGAAGGACATTTACCCCGCCAGACCCGATTGCCGTCACGGCGCACAGAAATCGCCGTCTCTTTCAGTGACACGTCGAGGCCGATATACTCACACATGGTTGTTCTCCTTCTGATGCTTGGGCCCGGCGTCCAGTCGTGAGCCCATTTTTCCATCCTCTCGGGGAACAACCACCCGTTCAAAGGCATGAATCACTGACCTTACAACGACGCGCTCCCGCGATTACCCCATGTGTGAAAACTCCGGATGCTGTATGCTTTTCGGCAAAGACCGGAGGCAGGCATGTCGGGATATATCGAGGGTACGGACCGCAGTCAGGTGACACTTTTTCCGGCCCGGCTGGAAGACTGGATAGACGAGGATAATCCGGTCCGCGTGATTGACCTCTACGTGGACGAGATTGATCTTGGGGAGATCGGTTTCCTGCGGACGGCGCCGGCGCAGACAGGACGGCCCGGCTATCACCCTTCGGTCCTGCTGAAGCTGTTCATCTATGGCTATCTGAACCGCGCCCCTTCGAGCCGTGCCCTTGAGCGGGAGGCTGGGCGCAATGTCGAGGTGATGTGGCTGACGGGCCGGCTTGTCCCGGACCACAAGACGATCGCCGACTTCCGGCGCGAGTTCGAAGGACCAGGAATTGATCCGGGGGATCAATTTCCCTGAGAACGGCCCTGCGATCCGGCGGACCTGTGCGCAGTTCGTCGAACTCTGCCGCCGGATCGGGGTGCTGAAGGGGGATTGTGTTGCCATCGATGGCTCCAAGTTCAAGGCGGTGAATAATCGCGACAAGAACTTCACCAAAGGCAAGATCGCCAGCCGCACCGCCCATCTGGTCGCGAGCATCGAGCGCTACCTTGAAGAAATGGTCCGGGTCGACCGTCAGGAAGAGGGCGAGGCCCGGGCCGGGAAGATCGCCAACCTGGCGCAACGCTGCGAGCGCATCCGGCAGGAGATCGAGCGCCTGGTGGACATGGGCGAGGCGCTCAGGGAGAGCCCAGACAGGCAGATCTTCCTGACGGATCCGGATGCCCGCTCCATGGCCACCAGCGCCAAAGGCAGCGGTTTTGTGGGCTATAACGCCCAATCCGCAGTGGATACCGGGACCCATCTGATTGTCGCGCATGACGTGATCAATGCCGGGCATGACCGTGAACAGCTGTCATCGATGGCCAAGGCGGCGAAGGCCGCTCTCGGACGCGGCGAAATGAGCGCGGTCGCTGACAAGGGCTATTTCAGCGGCCGGGAAATTCTGGCCTGTCACGAGGCTGGCATCACCACAACCCTCCCCCGGCCCGAGACTTCGGGCAACCGCAAGAAGGGCATGTATGTGAAGGCCGACTTTGCCTGTGACGCGGATGCGGATATCTACCGATGCCCGGCAGGTGAGACGCTGACTTACCGCTACACGACCGAAGAAGGCGGCCTGGTGGTACGGCGATACTGGACCAACGTCTGTCAGACATGCCCTGTCAAGGCGCGCTGCACGACCGGCAAGGAACGTCGTATCACCCGATGGGAACACGAGCATTTGGTCGACGAGATGCGCGACCGCTTGAGCCGCAACCCGGCCTTGATGGGCCTCCGCCGCTCAACCGTCGAGCACCCGTTCGGCACGATCAAGAGCTGGATAGGAGCGACGCACTTCCGGATGCGAACGCTCAAGAACGTCCGCACCGAGATGGCCTTCCATGTCCTCGCCTATAACATCAAACGGATGATCGCCCTGATCGGGGTACGTGGGCTTCTGACAGCCATTCCGGCCTGATGGGCGGCGCTCAGCTCAAATCGTACCGCAAAAAACGCCACAAGATCACGGATTCAGCCCTCTCCGGCGTATAGGGCGCTAAAGTGACCCAAAATCCGGCTGCCCCCACAAAATCGACTGAAACATCCTCATCGTCGAGAAACCAGGCGAGTTTCCACACACCCTCAGCTCATTGCCGACTTGCGTTAGTGCAACGATGAATTTGGACCTGTCGCGGTTTGATGCCGCTCCTTTGATAGCATTTACTGCAACAAAGGAGACAAACTATGGGGCGTGGAAGGACTGACGAATTCCGCAAGGACGCGGTGCGCATTGCGTTGATCAGTGGGCTGACGCGCAAACAGGTGGCTGACGATCTGGGTGTCGGGATGTCGACGCTGAACAAATGGATCACGGCACACCGAGACCCGGATGTGGTGTCGAAGGAGGATTTGAGCCTTGCCCAAGAGAATGATCGGCTTCGGCGCGAGAACCGCATTCTTAAGGAGGAAAGGGAAATCTTAAAAAAGGTTCCGGGCCGCCGCCCGCCTGTGCGCAGTATAAACAGCTTGTGCTATGCTGCGCCTGAAGGGCAGTTGCCGATCGCTTATTGGTGGGATGGACCCCGTTAAAAAACGTGGCACATGGGCTGATGCGCACTTGAGAGTGGTGACGTCGCCATCGCGGCGATCCCGGTTAGGAAGATGACGAACTTGCATGGCTCACGTCCTTCGCCTTGAACGGAGGAGATGTCATGACAAAGCCCAAGACCGGCGACCACCCGGACCTGAAGATGGTCAACCCCAATGCGGCTGCGATCGATATCGGCTCGACCATGCACATGGCGGCTGTGAACCCCGACACGGACACCATGCCGGTGCGCGCCTTCGGGACGTTCACACAAGACCTGCACGACCTCGCCGAGTGGTTCCGGTCGTGCGACGTCACCAGCGTGGCCATGGAATCGACCGGCGTTTACTGGATACCGGCCTTCGAGATCCTGGAGGCGAATGGCTTCGAGGTCATCCTGGTGAATGCCCGCTATGCCAAGAATGTGCCAGGCCGCAAAACGGACGTCAGCGATGCGGGATGGCTGCGCCAGCTGCACTCTTATGGGTTGCTCCGTGGCAGTTTCCGCCCCGAGGCCGAGATCGCCACCCTGCGCGCCTACATGCGCCAACGGGAACGGCTCACTGAGTATGCTGCCGCCCATATCCAGCACATGCAGAAGGCACTCATGGAGATGAACCTGCAACTTCATCATGTCGTCTCCGACATCACTGGTGCGACCGGCATGCGGATCATCCGTGCCATCGTCGCCGGCGAGCGCGATCCGGAGGTTCTTGCCGCGTTCCGGGATGTCCGCTGCAAATCCTCTATGGACACGATCAAAGCCGCGCTGGTCGGCAACGACCGCGAGGAGCATGTCTTTGCCCTGACACAGTCGCTGGAGCTTTACGACTTCTACAAGGCACAGATCGAGACGTGCGACCGTAGGCTGGAGGCTGCGGTGGGGGCGCTGACGGTCCGCGCAGACGATGATCTGGCCCCGCTGCCCAAGGCGCGGATCAAGGGCAGGCAGCATAATGCGCCATCCTTCGATGTGCGGGCTGCGCTCTACGGGGTGTTGGGCACAGATCTGACGCAGATCCACGGCCTCGGGCCATCGCTGGCTCCGAAGCTGGTGGCCGAATGCGGCACGGACCTGCATGCCTGGAAGAGCGCCAAGCACTTCACGTCGTGGCTCTGTCTGGCCCCGGGGAACAAGATCTCTGGCGGCAAGCTGCTGTCTTCGCGGACGCGTCGATCTTCAAGCCGCGCCGCTGCACTTCTGCGGCTGGCTGCCGTCACAATTGGCCGGAGTGACACGGCCCTCGGCGCGGATCGGCAAGCAAAAGGCGGTGACGGCCACGGCGCGCAAGATTGCCGTTTTGTTCTACAATGCCATCCGCCATGGCATGGCCTACCAGGGTCAGGGGGCGGCAGCCTACGACGAGCGACACCGGCAACGTGTGCTCTCAAATCTCCAGCGTCGCGCGAAAACACTCGGCTATGCCTTGGCGCCCATGCCACAGGAGTTGGCTGTTTCTTAGGAAGGCCACGGTGTTCTTCGCGAGCCAAAAGCCGTGAGGTTTAAGTTCATTGAAGAACACCGAAATCAGTTTCCAACAGAACGCTTGTGTAAGGTTATGGACGTGAGCGCGCGTGGTTTGCGTGCATTCCGCAGCCGTCCTGCCAGTCGCAGGCAGCGATCTGATCTGGTGACATTGGCCCACATCAAGGAGCAATCGCGTCTCAGCCTGGGCAGCTATGGTCGGCCAAGAATGACTGAAGAGCTGAAGGAGATCGGACTGAATGTTGGGCATCGGCGTGTGGGCAGATTGATGCGACAGAACAGCATATCCGTTGTCAGGACCCGCAAACACAAGGCCACGACGGATAGCGACCACAAGTTCTACATCGCACCCAATCTGCTGGATCGGAATTTCATTGCCGACCAACCAAACCAAAAATGGGCTGGCGATATCAGCTACGTCTGGACCCGTGAGGGTTGGCGATACCTCGCTGTCATCCTGGACCTGCATTCCCGGCGGGTCATCGGTTGGGCCGTGAGCAATCGGATCAAACGGGACTTGGTGATCCGGGCGTTGAAGATGGCTATAGCCTTCAGATCACCGCCTATGGGCTGCATCCATCATACGGATCGTGGATCGCAATACTGTTCTCACGACTATCAGAAAATCCTGCAACAACACGGGTTCAGCGTGTCGATGAGCGGCAAAGGAAATTGCTATGACAATGCGGCCGTCGAGACCTTCTTCAAATCCATCAAGGCCGAGCTGATCTGGCGGCGATCATGGGAAACGCGGCGGCAGGCTGAGATGGCTATCTTCGAATACATCAACGGGTTCTATAACCCGCGCCGCCGCCACTCAGCACTGGGCTGGAAAAGTCCCGTCGCTTTCGAACGACAGGTGGCTTAAACGAGCACTTGGAGCGGCATCAAACCGCGACAGGTCCAATTTGGCCCGCGGGTGCCGGGACCAGCCGTGCACCTGATCGTCGATTTTTCCGGTGAAGCGTCCGCAATTGCAGGCGTTTTGCTAACCGTTCAGGCCAAAGAGCGCTGTTCTTCAGATGGCAGCGGGCATTCGGGCGGCGAGCGGCGGAGTCTGACTGCGAGCCCAGAGTTACAGATGCTGCGTGTTGTTCGAATGTCGGCCTTCGGCTCGAGTGCCTGCTATCGGCAAGCGGAGCCAAGAAGATTTACGCAACGTGGGTCAATGCAGTCTTCGCCCAGTCGACAAACTTATTTACCAATGGCGATATCTCGTCTTTCCGCCAGACAAGGTGATAGTTAAAAGCTGCCCGGTCGCGCCCGGCCGGGCCGAACAACTCGACAAGTGTTCCATTTTCGATCAGCTTTGCGACCGCCCGAAAACTCACCATTGCCACGCCTTGCCCCTGGACCGCGGCCCTGACGGCATGTGCTTCAAGTGACACTTTAATCATTGGGCATTTCGGAGCAAACTCGATATTGCGTTTGTTCATCCAGCTTCGCCAGGTTGGGGCTGCGGCGCGTTCGATGGGCCACTCTTCTTCAACAAGTGGAAGACCTTGAACATCGGCAGGTGTAACTGGTTCTGGATGGCTCCCCATAAGGTCCGGCGAGCACACTGGCAGGTAGAACTCTTTACCGAGAGAAACGGTTTCACATCCCGCTATATGACCTCGCCCGAAACGAATACAGACATCCGTTTCCTGTTTCGACGGGTCGAGTTTTTCATCGGTCGAAATGATGCGGACATTCTCGTTTGGGTAGCGGGATGTGAAACCCGGCAATAGGGGCAGCAATGTGAGTTCTGTGAAGCTGTTTGTCGTGCTGATCCGAAGGGCACGATTGTTCTGACGCGCCCAATGCTGCGAGATGCCATTCCTGATCGCTGAAATCGCCACAGACATATCCTCGAACAACAGCTGGCCTTCGGACGTCAAAGCAACCTGCCTGATACTTCGGACAAACAGTTTACAGTTCAAAATGGTTTCGAGCGCCCTGATCCTTTGCCCAACAGCCGCGGGGGTGACATTCATTTCGTTTGCAGCCTCTTTGAAGCTCAGGCGCCGTGCTGCAGCTTCAAAGGCACGAAGATGATCAAGGGGCGGGAGGTTCCTAGGCATAAGCATAGTATAGAACACCTATTTCATTGCTTAAAGATTCAAAGTTTGCGGCATTCCTGCTTCTTCTTCATTAGAACATGAGGAGGACGCAAAATGGATACAGTCGCAGAAATCACCTTTGTTGCTCAGAACGAAGAAAAGCCCTGCTATGTTATCAAGCCGCATGGACAGCCCGCAGAGCGGCGCGGTTTATTTGACGCGCAATCTGTGCGCATCCTGGACGCACGGTGCCAAGATGTTTTGCCACAGCTGGATGCCAATGGTTTTCAATTGGTGGCGTCGGAGACCCGGCTTGCTGAAGATATCGAAGAAGCAGATGTGCCCTCATTTGGATATGAGGAAGTTGAGCAGGCCATATTGGCAACAACGGGCGCAGCTGAGGTACTTATTATTGATCACACGATCCGCAGCAGCGCTCCTGGCAATAGCACACGCGGCACCGCGCGCCACGCTCATGTGGATTACACCAAACGATCTTTCATGGAAAAGCTCAAGACCCTAGGGATCTCCGTCGGGCACAGACGCGTCGCACAGATAAATGCCTGGCGACCTCTGAAAGAGCCGGTGCGCATCGCGCCTCTGGCACTGGCTGATTGCCAATCGGTCGCTCCGAATGACCTGGTCGCCTGTGATCTGGTCTACCCGGATCGGCGCGGTCAAATCTATGAGCTGCGCTACCGACCCTATCATCGGTGGTATTATTACCCGGAAATGACGCGTGACGAATTATTGCTGTTCAAGAGCATTGACCTCGCGGCTCCGGGAACCAGCGCAGCCTGCCCCCACAGCGCTTTTACGCATGCCGATGAAACTGCTGATCTTCCAGCACGGCGTAGCGTCGAATTCCGTACATGTGTACTCTACTAAGGACCAATGAGATGAAAAGCTACACCGGTGGCTGTCTGTGCCAAAAAATCACCTATCGCGTCGACGGGGGTTTGCGCCCGGTTATGGCATGCCATTGCAATCAATGCCGAAAAACAAGCGGCCATTATGTTGCCGCGACACAAACCCCGACTGCCAACCTGCATATCGCCGGGGACGTGACCTGGTTTCACGCGTCGAGGGATGCGCGCCGGGGCTTTTGCGGAACCTGCGGAGGTCAATTATTTTGGCAGCCTGGGGATCGTTCGGTCACGTCCATCTTTGCAGGGAGCCTAGACGGGGAAACTGGCCTCAAAATGGAAACACAAATCCATGTAGATACAAAAGGCGACTACTATGAATTGCCTGAAGTACCAATTTGCGAGCAGGATCCGATTGCTGGGTAATCGGTTAGTGGTACCACTGCAGCAAAGGTTCACTTTGTCCCCGCTCCTTGCTTGGCTTTCTGCCGGGCGGTTGAAGGCTCAGCAGTTCCGCGTGCCGCGTCATGCCGGGCAAAACGGCGAGTGCGCGGTTGCCGCTGGAGGCACTGCCGGGCAGCCCGTCTTTCCAGGAAACCAAATCCGCCTGGGTCACCTGATTGAGCCGCTTGCTGCCCAGATAAGGGATAATGAGATGGTCGACATCGTGGGTACGGCCGCGTTGCGTGGTCCGCTTCCCGCCCGAGATCATCACTCACGCGGTCTGGCTGCACGTTCGCCTCAACCTTAGCATGCGCGAAGTCGAGGAGATGCTGCTGGAGCGCGGCATCGACGTTTCCTACTAGATGGTCCGACGCTGGACCCGCAAGTTCGGGTCGCTGATCGCGCGCAACTTGCGCCGCCGGCAGGCCCGCCCCGGCGATGTCTGCCATTTGGATGAGGTCGTGGTGAAGATCGCGGACCGGTCATTATGGCTCTGGCGTGCCGTCGATGAGCTATTGTCAAATCTGGTGTTTGGACTGTCATCAAGGGGCGGCCTGATCTTGTGTTGATGGCTTTATGCCGTTGATGAAATCGACGCCTTCGATGACGTCTGCGAGATGAGCGAAGCCGCGCAGCTTGAGCCAGCTCTTCTCAGCGCATTGGCCGAGCTTGAACATCATGTGGAGCATCCCGTCCCGGTTCAGTCATCCCTTGGTGCGTTTCGTGCGGTGGCGGATGGTGGCGAACGCGCTCTCGATGGGATTTGACGTCCTGATGCTCTGTCAGTGCTGGGCGGGGAAGTCGTAGAAGATCAGCAGTTCGTCGCGGTCCTTGACCAGGCATTCGACGGCCTTGGGGTATTTCGCCTCGCAGGTGCCGACGAACAAGTCAAACTTCTTGCGGGCATCTTCACGGGTCTCGGCCTGCCAGATGTCGTGCAGCGCCTTCTTTGCCTTGGGCTGGCTGCGCTTTGGCAGATAGTTCAGAATGTTGCCCGTCTTATGCACCCAGCAGCGCTGTTGCCGGGTGGTGGGATAGACTTCCTCAAGAGCCGCCCAAAATCCCATGGCCCCATTGCCGACCGCCAGTTTCGGAGCGTTGAGGCCGCGGCTTTTGAGCCCCAGCAGGACCTCGCGCCAGCTTTGGGTGCTTTCCCGCACGCCGTCCTCAATGGCTAGGAAATGCTTCTCGCCGAGCGCATTTACGCCAATCACGACCAGGGCGCAGAGCCGGTCATCTGTGCCGCGCAAGCCGCTGTAAATCCCGTCGGCCCAGACATAGACCCATTCATCACGGCCAAGATTGGCCTTGCGCCAGGCGTCGTACTCGGCCGCCCATTGCGTCTTCAACCGCGCCACTGTCTTGGCCGAGAAGCCGGTCGCGTCCGGGCCCAGGAGCGCCTTGAGTGCCGCGCCCATCTCGGCCGTAGAGATGCCCTTGAGGTACAGCCAGAGCGGCGCCGCCTCGATCGACTTCGCCTTGCGGACGTAAGGCGGGACCAGCGCCGAGCGGAACGTCACCGGAGCGTTCGTCTTCGAGCGCACCTTCGGGATCTGCACCGTGACCGGGCCGATCCCGGTCTGCACGGCGCGTTCGGGGTGGTGTCCGTTGCGAACAACCGCGGCCCGGCCCTCCGGGGTGCGATGTTTCGCAAATTCGGCCAGGAAAGCGGCCAACTCCGCCTCGACAGCCGTTTGCAGAAGCTCCGGCGCGCCCTTGCGCAGAAGATCCGTCAGCGGGTCCGGCACGGTGTCTCGACCGGCAAATTCGATGATGGTAGCGTCATCCATGGTGGTGCGTGCTCGATGGTTGGTGGTTTGTTTGGCGACATCAAACCAACCAGATGCACCGCCAGCTTTCAAACCGCCCAAACACCAGATTCAGCCATAGCTCACGAAACTGTCGGGGGAAGTTGTTCACATGAGTCAATTTTCAGTGAAAATTTTGGGGCCTACCGGGGCACTCCTCAGCGGAAATCAACATCAGTACATTTTTAATACCATTGTTAGTTCGTTTTTTGAACTGGATGGGCGTGGGTTACCTACGATAGCCCTCTATGGACTGGTCGGAGGCTACCAAATTTCTCGCACCACAAAGCCGTCGCTTCAGAACAGTGTGGCTCGCACCGCCTGTTTACGTATCAATAGATTAAAAGGAAAATCTCCATGCCCGACAAGTGGATGATAAAGAGCCACACTTTTGGGAATTGCAATTGTGCCTCCAATTGCGGATGTCAATTCAATTTGCCGTCGACTCACGGATTTTGCCAGTTCGTCGAGGCAGGATACTTGGAGGACGGGTACTTTAACGAAGTCTCACTCACGGGACTGAAATGGGCGTTCATGATCATCTGGCCAGGTGAAATAGCAGAGGGGAACGGACGTGAGTTGATAATTATCGACGAGTATGCTGATGAGTTGCAGCGTGAAGCTCTTAAAAAGATTATTCTCGGTGAAACTGGTGAGCCGGGGACGAATCATTTTTCGGTCTTCAATAGCACTTGCTCAGAGGTATTTGATCCTGTTTTCGCGCCTATTGAACTTGAAATTAACCTCAGTGCAAGGGTGGCAAAACTTGATATTCCTGGATACGTCAAGGCCACAGGCGAACCGATTGTCAATGAGTTTAACGGTGACGCATTTCACATCGCGATTGCGCGACCCAGCGGCAGTTTCGAGTTTACCTACGCTGAAATTGGTAGGGGTACTGCGTCGGTAAGTGGTCCTCTGGAGATGGAGCTCGAGGCAAGCTTCGCGCAGTACTGTGTCCATCACTATGACCAAGATGGATTGGTGGCGTCTGCATGATGAACTCTGTTCCAATTTCGTTGTCGTGGTGGGACAGGGGCGTGTTAACAGTGGCCGTCGGTGGGTTTATCGTTTTGAGTTGGGCACTGTTTATTGACATGACCGGCAAAATGGCGCCCATGAATTTGGGGCTCACACCATGGACCTTCGCGGATTTTACCGTAATGTTCGGTATGTGGGTGGTAATGATGATTGGAATGATGGTCCCGACCGCCATTCGCAGCATACTGATTTTTTCGCGCATGAATGCCAAAGCTTCTACTAGAGGGGCTTCTGGTGTTGCTGGTTGCTGGTTCGCCTCAGGCTATATTATTGTGTGGGTCGGATTTTCTGTCGTAGCCACGATATTGCAATGGGGACTGGAAAAGGTCGCATTGCTTTCGCCAATGATGGTTGCCTCTAGCCCACTTCTGGCGGCGTTGATCTTGATTGGTGCAGGCATCTGGCAATTCACATCCTTGAAGGGCAGATGTTTAAGACACTGTCGCTCGCCGTTAGTGTTTTTGGCGACGAACTATTCAAAAGGTCTTCTCGGCGCAATTCGCATGGGTGCCGCCCACGGCTTTTATTGTCTAGGCTGCTGCTGGATGCTAATGGGTTTGCTGTTTGTCGGTGGAGTGATGAACCTCGCCTGTATCGCTGCTGTTACAGCATTTGTACTAGCTGAAAAACTGTTGCCTCACGGTGATCACTGGGGGCGATTGGCTGGGGTTGCTATGATCTTAATCGGGTTATGTTATATGGTATTTGGATATATTTGAACTTGCGAATTTTCCTTCCGTCAAGCTCGTGGAAAGAAGGTTAATATGGAGGTATTTCCGAAAAGTTGTGTTGGTGGTGACCTTCATTGGCATTGCCAGGACAGACGTAGTCCGGCAACTTGATCGGGACTTGGCACGCGGACTTCATCAGGGCCAGCGGTCATCGGTGCCGCGCAATCAGGCCGGACACATGACCGCAAGCCGCGATGATCACTGCGTCAAAAAACTCTTGCTAAACAGGAACCGTCCACACATGGCAATGCCGTGGCGACCGTTACGGTCATTGTTCTGGCGGGCATTGACATTGCATGGATCATGCTCGCCCACATGCTCGCAAGATGTTGCGGACACCGCGTGCGGTGAGGATCGCAAACCGGGTAGGAGCGACTTCTCTTGGTGGCGCAGCGGCGGTGATTGCCACGCGATAGCCTGCGTCCCGGTCTGCGGGACCGTTAGCATTTATGCAGAATAAAGAGGGAGAAGATAATGCCGTCGGTTGAGCTACTTGCCGCATTCTTTATTGCGACCACTGTTTTTGCCTACATGCCAGGCCCGGGAATGTTTTACGCAGCAGCGCAAACAATGGCAGGTGGTCGTAAGGCGGGTTGGTTCGCCGCTTTGGGTATGCAGGTCGGTGGATTTTTCCATGTTCTGGCGGCAACTTTTGGCCTCGCGCTCGTGTTTGCTGCGGTTCCGGTATTGTATTTCGCCTTGAAAATCGCAGGTGCTGCGTACCTCATTTGGCTGGGTCTCAAGATGCTGTTTGATCGGGAGCCACAGAGCAACCAAATTGAAATCCTTCAGGTCAAATCTCTCAAGCGGGCATTTTGGGAGAGTGCTACGGTTGAAATTCTCAATCCAAAGACTGCGATTTTTTTTGTCGCTTTTCTTCCGCAATTTACTGATCCGGTAGCAACATTCCCGATTTCGGTTCAGCTTTTGTTACTTGGAACATTCGCCAATCTGTTCTTTTTTAGCGCAGACGTCATCTTTGTGGCGCTTGCAGACAGGATCATCGAGTTCTTCAAAGGCTCAGCTGCGGCAGGTCGCCTGATGAAGCGCTTGAGCGGTGGTCTCTTGGTTGTCCTGGGCCTGAACGTGGCTTTCGGTGAGAAATAACCCAGCACAAGGAGCCATTCGTGCACCGCGCAGCATCGGTCGAAGAGGGCTCGTACCGACCTTTTGCCACGCCAGGCACGAGCGGCAGCTTCTAGCAGGACGCTGAAAAAATACAAAAGGCACAATCCGTTGATTCTAAATGTAAATAAAAGGAAGCCGAGCCTGGCGGTTGGCCTTATAAGTGCGCTAGCAGTAGTAGTTATTTTTTGCTCTTTAATAATTTCGTCAAGAATTGGAGTCGCCAACCATCTTAGCCCGTACGATCTAGCAGCAATCAGATTCGGCGTGGGCGGTATTATCTTGCTTCCGTTTTTCTTCAAATATGGATTGGGCGGACTAACTGCTACAAAAGTGCTATCTCTTGTTCTCTTTGGTGGAATTGGATTCGCCGTTCTAGCTTATGGGGGCTTGAATCTAGCACCTGCCGCTCACGGCACCACCGTTATGCAGGGAACTCTTCCGCTTTTCAGCTTCATTGTTGCCCTTTGGATGCGGGAGAGTGTAGGTAGCCGCACAACTTATCTAGGCGCCCTGGTTATCTGCTTAGGTGTTGTAGTCATGCTTGCGGATAGCTTGAATCAAACTGACGAACGGCAGTTATTGGGAGATGCGCTTCTTCTCTTAGCTTCCTTTAGCTGGGCAGTCTATGCTTTCCGGGTGCAAAAGTTGAGAATTGCAGCGCCAGTTGCAGTAGGTGTTATAGGCTTTTTTTCTTTAATTGCGTATATCCCATTATATCTATTTATTAATGGCATCAGTCGAATTGCCTTAACTCCTTTGGATGCCCTTTTCTTTCAAGTTCTATTCCAAGGCGTTATTGTCGGGGCCTTTACAATACTCGCATATACGCGGGCGGTAGAGACTTTTGGGGCACTGGGAACCGCAATGTTCGTTGCAATTGTGCCGCTACTTACTACATGTGTGGGTGTCCTACTACTAAAAGAAATTCCTTCGACCGCAGGGTGGGTTGGTGTATCTATTGTACCAGCTGGAATGCTAATTGTTGTGTGGTCGCGACGACACGAGTTAGTCCGGTAGCTAGGGTCAGGCTTCATAACCAGTAGATGACGGTTGCCGCGAGCGCGATGGCCGAGAGGAATACTTTCGGACATCTGTCATATCGGGTTGCCACGCGCCTCCAGTCCTTGAGCCTGCCGAACATGATCTCGATGCGGTTCCGCCGTTTGTAGCGGCGCTTGTCGTATTTGACCGGCGTCTTCCGCTGCTTTCGGCCGGGAATGCAGGCGCGTATCCCCTTGTCCTGCAACGCTTCTCTGAACCAATCAGCGCCATAGCCGCGATCCCCGAGCAGCCAATTGACGTTCGGCAGGCCTCTGAGCAGCGCCCGCGCTCCGATATAGTCGCTTCTGTGGTTGCCGCCCTAAGTGCAAGAAGTTTCTGACTTCCCAGATCTGTTCGATCATTTCGCCCATTCATGTCATCGTCTTCTTACACTCCCCACCGGTCCTCGCAGATTTACATGAGCATCATGCCAAGCTTGCAAGTTCCGGATCTTTGTAATCCTCGCGTTTCGTCAGCATCGCCCAGATTTGGCGCGCCATTTTGTTGGCCAGAGCGATCGCGACCAGCATCTTGGGCTTGCGCGCCAACATGCGTGACAGCCAGCTACCCTCAGTAACCGAGCGCACCCCAAGCCAATTCAGTCGAGACATTGCGCCAATGATCAGAAGGCGTCGGATATCGGCCTGGCCTGCCTTGGTCATACGCCCCAAACGCTCTTTACCTCCAGATGAGTGTTGCCTAGGCACAAGCCCCAGCCAAGCTGCGAAGCTACGCCCGGTTTTGAACTGTGCCATGTCGGGCCCGAAAGCCTCCACCGCTATGGCTGTGATGGGGCCGACACCCGGCATGGTTTGGAGCCGACGAGCTCTATCTGACTGGGACGCCAGAGTTGAGAGTCTCTTGTCCCTTTCGAGGACACGAGCTGTTTTCTCTGCAATTTGCGCCAGCAGTTCTTTGCACTCATCTCGGATCAGGGCTGGCAGGTCCGCGGTTTCATCCTCCAACAGCGACGCCATGCGACCCAGAGAACGTATCCCTACAGGGAATACGTGGCCATGCTCATACAGCTACGCCCGTAAGGCATTCACGTCTTCAGTTCTTTGATGGACCAATCGCTCACGGCCGCGAAACACTGCTGCGCGAGATTGCTGCTCAGCTGTCTTGACCGCCACAAAGCGCATTTCCGGCTGACGAGCTGCGATCACGATCGCCTCAGCATCGGCGGCATCATTCTTTTGACGCTTCACGAAAGGCCGTACATATTGTGGGGCAATTAGCTTGGACCCGTGACCAAGCGCTTCCATCTCGCGCGCCCAGAAATGCGCACCCCCACACGCTTCAAAGATGACCAGACAGGGCTCTAGCAGGTCGCTGAAATAGTCTCTGAGCCGGAACGCTGTCCTGCCATCAGGGCTAGTTCGTGTGATCACCATGTCTTTCGGCTCGTTCGACGTTCGCGCCAGGTGCCGTTCTCCCGCGTCACGCGGTCAGCAACCGGGGCAGTCTTGCGAGGTTGTTCGCCGCCATAGTCAGGATGAACCGCGAACGGACACGCTCGACACCGCGATACAGGGTTTGGGCCATGCCTCCGACTGTCTTGGCCCAGCCAAACGGTTCCTCGATCCTCTTGCGGTGCTTCTGTGACAGGGCGTAGCCTTCATGCCGGGTGGTTCGGCCATCGATCGCGGAGTATCTCGATTTCTGGGCGACATGGGGCGTGACGCAGGCTTGGCGCGGGTCGGAAACGAACCCGGAGGCGTCATAGCCCTTGTCGGCGGCCAGCGTCAGTTGCCGGGTTGATCCAGGGGAATGGCGATGGATCATGTCCAGAGCGGCCTTGCGTTCGGCATGACCGTCCATTGCCCGGCAGGCGCATGCACAGCATGCTGCCGAGAGGGGCCTGGGTCAGGTCGCCCTGCACGACCAGGCCCGAGCGGTTCTCCATCAGCGCATGCCCGATGAAGCACAGCATGGCCCCGGTGCCGGGGGATTTCTTGTAGAGCCGTGCGTCCGGATCGGTGGCCGATACGTGGGTGGCGTTGGAGCGCTTCTCGCCCTTGAAGTCGACCTCGGCATTGCGGCGGCGGTGGGAATTGCGGGGCATCGGATCGGTCTCGGCGGGGCTATCGGAAGGCTCGGTTTCGGGGGTGGTGTCCGGGGCGGGCGGATCACCCGGCCCATCATCGGCAGGCGGACTGGCCTCTGCCTTCGGCTGGAAACTCTTCATCGACGCCCAGGCCTTCACCAAGGTGCCATCCACAGAGAAATGCTCGTCCGACAGCAGCGGCGCAACCTCGCGGTGGGCGAGGATCGCCCCTCTCATCGTTTGCAAGCAAGCGACTTCCGGGCAGTGGACATCACCTTGCGCGACATCTCGGTCGTCAGCAGCCGGTCGCGGTTCTTCGTGAACACGGTCGGAACCCATACCTGATCATCGATCCCGAGGCCGGCAAACCAGCGGAACATCAGATTGTAGTTCAGCTGCTCCATGAGCTGCCGCTCGGATCGGATCGAAAACAGGATCTGAAGCAAGCTCGCACGGATCAGCCGCTCCGGCGGGATCGAAGGGCGGCCGAAATCGGTGTAGAGCGCCTCGAATTCAGCATCGAGACTGGCGAGCGCGTCATTGACCACCTGTCTGATCTTGCGCAGCGGGTGTCTCGGCGGGATGCGCTCTTCCAGATCCACGTAGCTGAACAGCGACCCGCTCGTCTCGTCCGTCCCGCGCATCATCACCCCCGCCGCTACCCTGCAGAAGGTGAATCATGTTCTCAAACCGCTGTCGAGGCGGAACTATTTCAGCAGCCTGTTAGGTGTTTAGACCCCATGATCGGTTTCTGAACAGGCTGGGTTAGCGGCCTCTCTCTCGGCATTCTCCGTTCGAGGGTTGCGCCCGGTTGGCGGGTGCCGTGCTTCAAGAATGGGGGAGAGACCACATGCAAGATAACACGTTCATCGGGCTGGATGTCCACAAGGCGACGATCTCGGTTGCGTTTGCAGAGGGCGTAAGGGGTGGAGAGGTCCGCCACCTGGGGACGGTGCCGCACCGCCCTGACCAGGTCCGCAAGCTGGCCGAAAAGCTGGCGGCCAAGAGGGCGCGGCTTCATTTCTGCTATGAAGCAGGCCCCTGCGGCTATGGTCTCTATCGCCAGCTTGTCGAGATGGGGCATGACTGCATCGTGGTGGCGCGATCGCTGATCCCGGTGAAGGCGGGCGACCGGGTGAAGACCGACCGTCGCGATGCGATGATGCTGGCGAAGCCGCATCGAGCTGGAGAGCTTACGGCGGTCTGGGTGCCGGATGCGGCGCATGAAGCAATGCGGGATCTGGTCCGGGCACGCGCGACCGCGATGCGGGTGGCAGGCAAGGCGCGGCAGCACCTTCAGGGCTTTCTGTTACGCCACAGCCGGATCTATCCCGGCAAGAAGGGCTGGCTTGCGACAGTGCGCTTCACACACCCAGCGCAACAGATCGTTCTTCAGGATTACATCGACGCCGTCGCGGATGCCGAAGCGCGGGTCGAGCGCCTGACGCGGCAAATCGCAGACCTTTTGCCAACCTGGAGCCTCGCGCCGGTCGTTGATGCGATACAGGCGAGGCGTGGTGTGGGCTTCATCGTCGCGGTGACGGTGGTGGCCGAGGTCGGAGACTTCCAACGTTACGACAATCCGCGGCAACTGATGGCTTATCTGGGGCTGACGCCATCGGAGCATTCCAGCGGGGGCAGCGTGCGGCGAGGCGGGATCACGAAAGCAGGCAGCGAACTTGCCCGGCGCACGCTGATCGAGGGCGCCTGGAGTTACCGGATGCAGGCGCGCGTCAGCGCGAAGCTCCTTGCCCGGCTGGAGGGGCTGCCGCAGGCTGTCCGCGACATCGCCTGGAAAGGGCAGCTCAGGATGTGCCCGCGCTATCGGCATTTGATTGCGGCCGGAAAAGCCAAAGTAGTGGTCATCACGGCGATCGCGCGCGAGATGGCCGGCTTCATCTGGGCGATCGCCCGCACTGTCTCACCCGCCAAAGCCTGAGGAGACTACGAACAACGACGCCTCTACCCTTTCCGATGCGCAGGGTTGGGGACGGAACGCGGTGGGGAACCCTTGTGCCCTGTTATGGGCCGACACTGTCGATGCCCGATCCTTAGAACGAGGCAGCCCCAGGACGAAACCACGGTCATGCGGTAACCAACCCGCGCATGAGAGCTTGCTCAACCGTCGTCTCAGTTCCGTCTCCTACCCTGTGCATCCACATCACGCCCTGTCGGGCCCCGCCGGAAGAAGCGGCTATGAAACAAGAGGTTGACAACGATCATGAGAGCAGGCCGCTGAAGAAGTCAGGTGAGCGGGACGCTGTTCTCCCTGATGGGATGAGTTCCCTCATCGATCTTCCGGAATGGGTAGCTGGAAGCAGGCCTGTGGCCACCTCATCCAGCATCATACCGCCAGCAACCGGGGCAGCCGGGCAAGATTTCCAGCGGCGAGCGTCAGGATGAAGCGCGACCGCACCCGCTCAACGCCGCGATAGACGGTCTGGGACATGCCGCCAACGGTTTTGGCCCAGCCAAACACCTCCTCGATCCGCTTGCGGTGCTTCTGGGACAGGACGTAGCCTTTGTGCCGGGTTGTGCGCCCGCCGATTGCTGAGTGCCGTGCCTTCCTGGCGACGTACGCGGTTACGTAGGCCTGGCGGAGATCCGCGACGAATTCGGACGCATCGTATCCGACGTCGGCCCCCAAGGTCAGTTGCCGGGTCGATCCAGGGGAGTGGCGGTGCAGCATGTCCAGCGCGGCCTTGCGCTCAGCGTGGCCGTCAGCCTGGGTCAGGTCGCCTTGTACAACCAGTCCGTGCCGGTTCTCCATCAACGCGTGCCCCATGCAGCAAAGCGCCGCACCCGTGCCGGGAGACTTTTTGTAGAGCCGTGCGTCCGGGTCGGTGACCGAAGCATGGGGCGCATTCAAACGCTTCTCGCCCTTGAAGTTGACCTCGGGATTTCGGCTGAAGCCTGGGTCATACACTTCGATTACGCTGATGTCGGCACACCGACAACCGGCGCCGAGTTTACGTGACAAAACCCACTGGAGCGATATCCATATCGTTTTGGCGACGCTTTTCACCGGCTCTTCGCTGTGGCACGCAGCGCTTCGCTTCCACGTGTTCAAGACGCTTGTCTACGGCAGAAAAAGTCACCGCAGGGCCACCGGCTAGAGGCGATGACAGCGATAACTGCAGTTACCGGCTTTACAGCGCTGGCCCTACTTCAGCTTCCGCCGGCCAGTCGGCTGCTCAACCTTAATGAGCTTTTCAAGCATGAGTTCTGGGGCCAGTGAAACGCTGTGACGACTGCCGGAAAGTGTCCTCACCCCGGATTGATCAGGATCATAGCGCCTTCCGGCAGACATGATCTACTGGTCCATGCGGTGTGCACGCCCGCTTGCCGCGACCCGCAGAACGGAGACCCGCCATGCAACGCACCACGTCTCTCCTTGCTCTCAGCAAGGACTGCAGCGACACCTCGATCACCACAGCTGCCGAAGCGGCGCTGGAGCAGGAAGCGCATCTGGCTTGCCTGCTGCTGGATACCATGCCCGGCATACCCGGCTACGCCTACGGTTCCACGATCTATGGCGGGGTGACAGTGCCAGACAGCTGGCTGGAATTGCTGCAGCAATCCAGAAAAGACGCGGAAAGACGTGCTGCTGAAATCAAGGAACTGCTTTCCCGCAGCGGCTGTTCCGGCGATGTGCAGTATGCAGTGGGTGCGGGAACCGATATCAGGCTGCTCACCGCGCGAAGGGCCAGTTCCTGCGACATTGCGCAAGCAGCAGAGGGCCTGCGCAAGAATGAAGATGTGTTCCGGGAAGCAATGCACGGTGTCCTGTTCCAGTCGCCAATTGCGCTGATGCTGAACGGCACGCCATTTGCCTCTCCCAGCCGCGTTTTCCTGGCCTGGAACAGCAGCCTTGCCGCGTCCCGTGCGGCCCATGCCGCTTTGCCCTACTTCCGAAAGGCAAGCGAAGTAGTGATCGGCTGCTTCGATCCGGATATGTCCGACGAGCGGGATGGAGAGGACCCTGGCACCGATGTTGCCGCATGGCTGAGCCATCACGGCTGCAGCGTTACTGTATCGCAGTTTCCCAGCGGCGGGCATGAGATTGGCCGCGGAATCCGGGAGCGCGCCAAGGAAGCCGGAGCAGGCTTGGTTGTTATGGGGGCTTATGGCCATTCCCGCGTGCGAGAGGCTGTCTTCGGCGGCACGACGCGCACAATGATGGAGCAGGCGGACCTGCCTGTCCTGTTTGCGCATTAGTCCGGTTCAGAAGACAAGCATACCTTCACTTTCCTTACTCTCTGACTTTTGCACCGGAGCCCTGCATGAACAGCCCCGCCCCGTTCGATGCCCATAAACCCGCTGAAATCGCGGCGCTTGTGGAATCCGCCGGAGCTGCCAAGGCAAGGCTGGCGGCACCGCAGATGTTCATTCTTGCCATGCTGGCGGGCGCGTTCATCGGTTTCGGAGCCGCGGCCTATACGATGGCGGTGACCGGTTCCGACAGCTCTGCAGGTCCGATCAGGGTGCTGGGCGGCGCTGTGTTTTCCCTTGGTCTCATCCTGGTGATCGCGGGCGGAGCTGAGTTGTTCACCGGAAACGTCCTGATGGTGATTGCCGCAGTGGACCGTAAAATACCGCTGCGCCTTCTGTTCCGCAGCTGGGGCATTGTCTACGCTGGCAATCTGGCAGGTGCGGCGGGTCTGGCAACCGCTTTTGCTCTCACGGGCCTCTTGGACGGGCCGATGGGCGGAACAGCCGCCGGGATCGCCCGGACCAAAGCCGAACTGGATCCGCTGGAGGCCTTTGTCCGCGGCGCCTTATGCAACGGGCTGGTCTGTCTTGCCGTCTGGCTGTCCTTCGCAGCACGCAGTGCGGCAGGTAAAATTCTGGCCGTCCTCTGGCCGGTTACTGCCTTCGTGCTGCTCGGTCTCGAGCATTCCATCGCCAATATGTACTTCTTTCCCCAAGGCTGGGCAGCCGGAGCCGCAGTTCCCCTGTCCGCAGCAGCAGCCAATCTGCTGTGGGTGACCCTGGGCAACATCGCAGGCGGGGCTGGCGGGGTCGCCTTGGCCTATTGGTTTGCCTTTCTCGGCGGCAAACCACAGCCGGATAGGGCTGCCGGTCAATTGCCTGCGCCAGAGCTCAGCACACGCAACCAACCCTCGACAACTGGAGAAAAGCCATGAAGCCGACGATTACTCTTGCTGTACTTGCCAATGCCCGTATCGCGCGCATGATCGAAAATCATGGGCCGGGTAAGGGGTTCACTGCCTCGGAAAGGCACACATTGCAGGCACCGGCAGTGGCAGAAAACTCTGACCGTGCAGGGACCCATCCGATAACCGGCTCGCATGGGTCCGCCACCTTCGAAGCCAGCGATTCTAAACAAGCCGCCGAGGCGGGCTTTGCGCGCCTGATCGCCGAAGATCTGGAAAAACGGCATTCCGCTGGGGCCTTTGACCGGCTGATACTGACAGCTGCACCGCATATGCTGGGCCAGCTGCGGGCCGCTTTGCCGGGCGAGCTGAAGTCCACCGTGATCGGTGAAGCCGGCAAGGATCTGACCCATGTCGCGCTGGACGATATTACCAGCCACCTGAAAGATATCATTGCAGCCTGAGTGCCCTTAGCGCGCGGCGGCCCCGTCGCGTGCGGCCTCCTCCGGGTAGGCCTTGCGCTTCTCCTGGCAGCCGCATCAACACCTTCAACCTTATGATCCGCTTCGGCGGCTGCACTCCCGTACCTTTGCGCCAGCACATGGCAGAAATGCTGTCTGGAATTGTTCAGGTGGCCCTGAACAATCAGTATCCGTTTTATTCTGTCAGCTCCGCTTTTTTTGGCCGTCCTGCAGCCTGATGTCCTGCAGCACCGCCAGATACCCCATGAGATCTGTCAGGCTGATCACCCCCAGCAGCTGGCGGCCGTCTGCGACCAGAAACTTGCGGCGGCCAGTGGCCGAGATCTTCGCCATCAGTTCTGCAGCCGGCATGCCGGGACCGATCGTATTTTCCTCATCCACAGGGGTATAAACATCGCCAACCCGGGTCGTCGGCCAGTCTTCGCGTCTGACGCGCGACAGAACTTCCGTATCTGCATAGCCCAGCAGCACGTTCCCCAGGATCACCGGCACAAAGGTCTTGCGCTCCGGCAGCATCACCTCGTCAGCCAGATACTGCAGGCTCTTTTCCGGCCCTGCAGTCACCGCGTCCGGCGTCATCATGGCGGCAACGGTCTTGTCTTTAAACGCCGCGGATTGCAGCTGATGGGCATAGGTCCCCTTTGCCGCCATCAGCACAAACACGCCAATCAGCACTTGCCACAGCGATGCGATCGGGTTGCCGGAAAACAGGCCGACAAGGCCAAAGAAGATCAAGGCATAAGCAAAGTAGCTGCTGATCCTAGTTGCAGTGGCTGTTGCCTGCAGCAGGTTCCGGCTCCGGCTCCACAGATAGGCCCGGAAGATCCGCCCGCCATCCAGCGGAAAGGCAGGGATCAGGTTGAAGACCGCCAGAACCAGATTGATTAGCGCAAGATAGGCGAACACATGGTTCAGCGCCATTTCATGCGCCAACAGCCCCCCGGCCTGTGCCATCAGCCAAAAGCCAAACGCCAGGGCAAAGCTCATCAACGGGCCTGCGATGGCAATCCAGAACTCGCTGATGGCGGTTTCGGGTTCCGACCCCAGTTCGGCAACCCCGCCGAAGATGAACAGGGTGATCCCTTTGATCTCGACACCGAACCGGCGGGCGACCACAGAATGGGACATCTCGTGCAGGATCAGCGAGACAAAGAAGCCTAGCACTGCCAGCAACGCCAGCGTCAAATAAACGCTGAACGCAGCACCGGGGTAAACCATCGGAAAGAACTGCGTCGACAGGCTCCAGGTGATCAGCGCGGCGATCAAGGCCCAGCTTGGATCAATCTTGATATCGAACCCTTGCAGGGTAGCGATCTTGATGGCGTTTGAGAACATGGACTCCCCTCCCCTCCTCAGATTAGAGCCAAACCGGCCCACCCCCCTTGATCCGGCTCAAACCCGGAACAGGCTGCCCGCCAGATAGGCCACGGCAGCGGCACAGGAGCCGATTAGCAGCGTCTCCAGCCCCGACTTCCACCAGGGCGACAGCGACCAGATGCTCTTGCTGGCGCCAATGCCGAAGAACACGGCCGCGGTGGCGGCCGCAGCCGTCATGAAAGGATCCGGCAGCCCCAGCATGAACGGCAAGAGCGGCACGATGCCTGCTGCCATGAAGGCGGCAAAGGTGGTGATCGCGGCGGCAACCGGATTGGGCTCGGACGGCGCCAGCCCGTATTCGCTGGTCAGCATCAGCGAGATCCACTTCTCCGGCTTGGCGGCAACAGACCGCACCGCGCCTTCCAGAACGTCGCCGCTCAGCCCCAGATCCTGGAAGATCTGGCGCAGCTCCTCGCGCTCGCCCTCCGGGTACTGGCGGATGTGGCGCTTTTCCACCTTGTACAGGCGCCTCCGGTCGTCCAGATCCGCCTTGGTCCCCAGGTAATTCGCCGCCGCCATGGAAAACCCGTCCGCCAGGACATTGGCAATGCCCAGGGCGATGATCACCGCAGACGAGAACCCGGCGCCTTCGACGCCCGCGGCAATCGCAAAGGTGGTCACCGCGCCGTCGATGCCGCCGTAAACCGCATCCCGCAGCCGCCCGGTGCCATTGCTGCCAGCCAGGCGGTGCGCGATTTCTTCCTTGCTGTGTCCGTGATCGCCTTTCATGCCACGCATGGTGGCCCAGCCCGGCGAACCCTGCATTGAGGGAGGTCAAGCCTGCACGGCTGCGGGCCCCTTCCGGCGGCGGGTGGCAAGGTAGCGCAGAGTTTTCAGTCCCTCTGGCACCAGCAATACGGGCAGCACCAGCAGGCCGATCAGCCCCCACTGTTCCGCCTGCAACGGCACCGTGTGCAGCAGCACCTGCAGCGGCGGCCAGTAAACTGCAGCCACTTGCGCCCCTATTGTCACCGCAAGTGCCGCCAGCAGGAACAGGTTGCTGAAGAAACCGATCCGCCAGCACGGCAGATGCAGCGAGCGGAAGGCAAAGACGCTGGCTTTTTCAAATAGAACCATTGCGGTGAAGGCGGTGGTGCGGGCCAGATCCTCGTTCACGGGCAGCAGGTGCAGAAACACCCAGAGGCTGGCCAGGCCGGTGTAAAGGCCAAACGCCAGAATGGTCAGAACGCCGCCCTTGCCGAGGATTGGCGTGTCCTTGCGGCGCGGCGGATGCTCCATCTGGTCCGGCTCGCCCTTCTCCAGCCCTAGCGCAACCGCCGTCACCCCATCGGTCACCAGGTTCATCCACAGTATCTGGGTCGCCAGAAAGATCAGCGGCCCGCCGATCAGGATGTTGATCAGCAGGGCGATAACTTCACCGGCGTTGGACGACAGCAGGTAGCGCACGAACTTGCGCACATTACCGAATTGCCGGCGGCCTTCACCGATGGCCCGCACGATGGTGGCGAAATTATCGTCCAGCAGCACCAGGTCCGAGGCGTCCTTGGCCACATCCGTCCCGCGTACTCCCATAGACACGCCGATATCAGCCTTTTTTAACGCCGGAGCGTCGTTCACCCCGTCGCCAGTCATCGCCACGATCTGATGCTGTTCCTGCAATGCAGACACAATCCGCATCTTGTGCGCAGGGCGGGTGCGGGCAAACAGCACCTCTTGCCGCAGAACCTGGTCCAGCTCCGCATCCTCCAGCGCTTCCAGCGCATCGCCGGTCAGGGTCTTTCCGGCAGGCAGCTCCAGCTGGGTTGCGATGGCCTGCGCGGTCAGCGGGCTATCCCCGGTGATCATGATGACACGGATGCCCGCCGACCGGGCCGCGCCGATTGCGGCCCGCACCTCCGGCCGTGGCGGATCAATCAGGCCGGCAAGCCCTAGAAAGGTCATGTCCTTTTCGTCAATGGTCCCGCCCTGCGCCGCGCCCGCGGCTAGGCCGATCACCCGCAGCCCCTCCCCTGCCATCGCCTCATAAGCCGCGGTAATGCGTGCCGCCTCCTCCGCGCCCAGGTCGCGCGGGCCTGCCTGTGTCATGGTGCGCGTGCATATCTTCAGAACCTGTTCCGGCGCCCCCTTAGTAAAGACCTTTGCCCCGTTGCCGCTGCGCACAAGCACACTCATCAGCTTGCGTTCGCTGCTGAAAGGGATTTCTGCCAGCACGGCGTCTGGCTGCGGCGGGTCCGCCCATCCCTTGCAGCCCAGGGTGACCAGCGCGCCCTCTGTCGGGGCACCGGTCATTTCCCAATGATCACCCTCGCGGTGAAGGTTGGCATGGGTGCAGGTCATCCCTGCGTTCAGAACTTCCGCCAGAACGGCATCGTCTTTGGCACCGATAACTGCACCATCAAGGGCGATATGGCCGGTTGGATCATATCCCGTTCCGGTTACCTGATAGATGCGATCCAGGGTCCAGATGCCGGTTACGGTCATCTTGTTTTCGGTCAGGGTGCCGGTCTTGTCGGTGCAGATCACCGATGCGGCACCCAGGGTTTCAATTGCCTGCAACCGGCGAGCAAGCGCCTTCTGGCGCACCATCGCGGCGGCCCCCAGCGCTAAGGTGATGGTGACGACCGCGGGCAAACCTTCCGGAACCATCGCCACAGACAGCGACAGGCCAGTCATGAACATCTCCGCAACGTCCCGCCCCATATACAGCCCAAGGCACAGAATGGCGGTGGCAATGGCCATGGCTGCAAACCCCAGCTGCATGGCCAGACGGCCAAGCTGGACCTGAAGATTGGTCTTCTTGAGGCCAACCGATCCCGTCAGCGAAGCGATTTTCCCAAATGAAGTTTGCGCGCCGGTTCCGGTGACCACCGCAAGCGCCCGCCCCGCCGCCACCACGGTGCCGGCGCAAACCTCTGAGCCGTCTTCTCCGGGGGTTTTCCCGATGGGAACGGATTCACCCGTCAATGCGCTTTCATCGACCCGCAGCCCGGACGCGTCATGCAAAGCGGCGTCGGCGGGAATTCTGGCGCCGGCCTCCAGAATGATGAGATCGCCCGGAACCAGTTCGCGCGCCTCGATCATCTGCTCGCGCCCGTCCCGCAGCACCAGCGTTTGCGGGGAAAGCATATTGCGCAGGCTTTCCAAAGCGGTTTCCGCCCGCCATTCCTGCACGAACCCCAGAACGCCGTTCAGCGCAATCACCAGCCCAATCGCCAGCGTGTCGGCATATTCGCCAAGAGTAAAGGCGATGATCCCCGCAGCGATCAGGATCAGAACCAGAAAATTGCTGAACTGCCGGATAAATACCAACAGCGGCCCGGTCCGCTTGACTCTTGGCAGCTCGTTCCAGCCGTATTTCTTCCGCGCGGCCTCTGCCTCCTGCCGCGTCAGCCCGGTCAGTGACAGGCCGCTTCCATGCTGAAATGCGTTTGCCATACCTTCTGCCCTCCGCTGCCCAATCCGGGAGCTGATCCCAGCGTGCAGCATTCAGGACACATTCGGCAACCTTACCGCTGTAATCCATTAGCGGTTTCCAAGTTGTTTGAGCATGAATGAGAATGGTAAGGCCTCGGTCCAGCAGGCGCATATTCCGGCAGCATGGCCGTTCCAGAAGTCCAAACTAAGCCGGAAAATCCAACTTCCGTTGGTCCAAGGTTGGCGAGCAGAGCAGGCCGCCGTGTGGTGATAGGCCGTGAAAACGATTGTGCCCGCCAGTACGCTGACCAACCGGTGTCTTTCAGACTGCTTGCGTTACTCATCGCCCATTAACCGCTGTCAATGCGCCTGACACGGGCACGTGTTCAAATAGCTGCAGTTGGTGCTCGCAGTGGCAACGCACAGACGCATGGGACAGGAGACACGGCAACGTTTTGCGCATTCCGCCCTGCGATCCCGCATCACCCGCGGACTGATGCCGTTGCCGGGCGGTTCAATCGGTAGTGACATGAGCAAGGGGAGTTAAGTCATGGCTTCAAGCAACACGCTGAAACCTGCAGTCGCGCCAGACGGTGTGAAATACCAGGAAGCCGCGGAACCTGAAGCTGCGCTTGGCCCTGGCCGCCGCCGGTTCCTGAGAACCGCTGGCCTGGCTAGCCTTGGCGCGGCTGCAGGTATGGCGATCCCCTTTCACCACAACCTTCCGCATGGTTTTTTTCCTGCAGCAATGGCCAGCAGCAACGGTTTGGCAGGCAAGGATGGGCTGACCTTGCTGAACGACCGCCCGCTGAATGCGGAGACGCCGCCCGAACTCCTGGATGATCCAATCACGCCAACGGCGCGCCACTTCATACGCAACAACGGAATTGCACCCGATGACACAAGCCCTGAAGGTTGGACACTTTCGATAGACGGTTTTGTGGACAGCGTTCTGGAAATGTCTATTGGGGATCTGAAAGAGCGGTTCGAGGTCGTCACGCTTGCGCTGACGCTGGAATGCGGCGGCAACGGACGGGCCTTTTTCGACCCGCCGGCCAGCGGCAACCAGTGGACCTACGGCGCGGTGGCCTGCTCGGAATGGACAGGTGTGCGGTTGCGGGATGTGCTCCAGGCGGCCGGGCTTCAGGACAGAGCGGTTTACACAGCGCATTACGGGGCAGACGGGCATCTTTCCGGTGACCCGGGTAAGTTGCCGATTTCGCGCGGCCTGCCGATCGCCAAAGCGCTGACGGACAATGTGCTGATTGCCTTCGCGATGAACGGTGCAGACTTGCACCCGATGAACGGCGCGCCGCTGCGGCTGGTGGTTCCGGGCTGGCCCGGGTCCTGTTCGCAGAAATGGCTGCGCCGGATTGAGCTGCGCGACCAGGTGCATGACGGCCCAAAAATGACCGGCACCTCCTACCGCGTTCCGGAATACCCAGTGGCTCCGGGCGATACTGTGCCCAAGGAGGACTTCCGGATCATCGAACGGATGCCAGTGAAATCTCTGATTACTTTCCCCGCAAATGGGGCAGCGTCGGGGGTGGCGACGGACGTGCGCGGCCATGCCTGGTCCGGGGACCGCACGATTGACAGTCTCGAAATTTCCTATGACTTCGGAGCCAGATGGCAGGCAACGGAACTGGACCCGCCCATCAATGAAGGCGCCTGGCAGAATTGGCGCACCACTGTAAGTTTCCCGGTCCCCGGCTACTATGAGATCTGGGCCCGCGCCACCGACAGCGCAGGTGAAATGCAGCGTTTCGCCATCGATTGGAATCCCAAGGGGTATCTGAACAACCGGATGCACCGTGTCGGCCTGCGAGCCGGCTGATGCAGGAGCGGCAATCAAGCAAAACAGGCTTCCACCCGGTGCGCCTCTGGCTTGCAGCTGCCAGTGCCGCCGTTGGCTGTGCCCTTGCGGCGCTGCCGCCGGCACTGGCCGAAACACAGGAGGACAGAGAGTTCGGCCAACTGGTCGAGGCTGAGGGGGTCGAGGAAACTTATTACACCTGCACAGCCTGTCATTCCGAGATGATCGTTGCCCAGCAGGGAAAGACCCGCGAAGGCTGGGAAGAAATGCTGGACTGGATGACCGAGGAGCAGGGCATGCCTGAACTTGATCCTTCCGAACGCAGGATCATTCTGAATTACCTCTCCGCGCACTACAACACGGACCGGCCGAACTTCCCGCGCCGATGAGACAAAGCGTACAACAAGGAGTTTTCCGATGACTATCAAGTCCCTGGCAGTCGCACTCTTTTCGGCGAAAGAAGCGCAGTGGCTTATCCCCGCAGCCGCAGATCTGGCAAGCCGTACGGGCGCCCATCTGACCGGCGTGCTTCCCATTGAAAGCCAGGTGCCCTTCGCTGGAACCGAAGGCAGCCTGGTAAGCTATGGCGCGGTGTTCATCCCCGAATGGCAGCGGCAAGAAGCGGCTGCTATCGCCGGGGTCTTTCAGGCTGCTGTGACAGGGCGGGATTTTTTGGCTGACCTCAAGCAGCAGCCGCTGGGCAGCCAAAGTGCGGAAAGCTTTTTGCTGGACAATGTGGCCGCCGCAGATCTTGTGATGGCGGGGCAGTGTCCGCAGCAGGGTGCAAGGCACAGCCAGCGCCAGCTACAGGAACAGCTGATCCGCCGGTCGGGACGCCCGGTCCTGATTATTCCGCAGGATTGGACTCCCGGCGTCATCGGCTCAAATATTCTGGTCGGCTGGAGCAACACCCGCGAAGCCATCCGAGCGGCTCATTATGCCCGCGCCCTGGCGCAGCCTGGTGCCAATATATCGATCCTCAACATCGGCGACGGTGGTCTTGGGCTCGAATGCCGGGAGGACATGGCCGCGGCCTTTGACCGGCACGGGCATTCCGTAACTCTGATTGATCGCCAAAAAACTACACCGGGAGCCGGATCCATGCTGCTCAAAGTGGCGGTGGAATGCGGCGCCGACATGCTGGCCGCCGGCGCCTTCGGGCATTCGTGGGCCTATGATTTCGTACTCGGAGCCGCCACGCGCGAATTGCTGGAGCATGCGAAGCTGCCGGTTCTGTTTTCCAGATAAACTGCAGACCAGGCGGGCAGCGCATGATAATTTGCTGCCCTGAAGGTAAGGCTGGAGGTCGCCATGCCACCGCAGAACAGTGCCAGGCTGCGTTTCCTCGGGGCTACCGGAACGGTCACAGGCTCCCGATACCTGATCGAAGCAGGAAAACAGCGGGTGCTGGTCGATTGCGGACTCTATCAGGGCTACAAGCAGTTCAGGCGGCGCAATCGAAAGCCGTTCCCGGTGGGCCCGTCTACCATCACGTCCATTCTCCTTACGCACGCCCACCTGGACCATTCCGGCTACCTGCCGGCTTTGATCCGGTCGGGCTGCAAGGCACCGGTCTATTGCACACCGCCGACCCGCGACCTTTGCGGGCTGCTCTTGCCGGACAGCGGCCGCCTTCACGAGGAGGGCGCGCGGCATGCAAGGCGCAAAGGCTACTCCAAACACAAGCGCCCTGCCCCGATTTACACCGAAAAAGATGCCCGGGCTGCCCTACGCCGCTTCAAGCCGCACCCCTTTGGCGTGCCGCTGGATCTTGGCGGCGGTATCAGCGCCGAATTTATCCGAGCCGGCCATCTTCTCGGGGCCGCACAGATCCGGATCAGTATCGGCGGAAAAACGGTGCATTTCAGCGGTGACCTCGGCCAGGACCGCGACCCGCTGATGCCTCCGCCGGAGCCCTTTGCTGGTGCAGATGTTCTGGTCTGCGAGTCGACCTACGGCGACCGTCTGCACCCTGCCATTTCTCCCGAGGACGAATTGGCCAGTATTCTGGAACCCTTTCTCAAGCAAAAGGGCATCGTGCTGATACCCGCCTTCGCCGTTGGCCGTGCACAGGGCATCATGTACCATCTGTCACGCCTGATGGCAGTCGGCCGCATTCCCAGCGTGCCCGTCTTTCTCGATAGCCCGATGGCGTCGGACGCCACTGATATCTATCTCCGCCATTGCACTGAACACCGCATTGCGCAGCAGGATTGTGCAGCAACGTTCAAGCTTCCCGTCCGGGTCAATTCAACCGCACAGTCCAAAAACCTGAACTCACGTGAAGGGCCTATGGTCATCATCTCGGCAAGCGGCATGATCACCGGCGGCCGCATCCTGCATCACATGGTGAACTTTGGCTGCAGCCTGCGCACCATAATCATCCTGTCGGGTTATCAGGCCGGCGGCACCCGTGGTGCTTCTTTGGCTACAGGCGAGCGGCGCCTTCGCATCTTCGGACAGTATTACGATATTGGAGCGCAAGTCGCGCAGCTGGAAACTTTTTCAGGCCATGCGGATGCCGATCAGCTTCTCGGCTGGATGGCGGCTGGCCCGGCGCCAGCCATGACCTATCTGACCCACGGAGAACCCGAGGCTTCCGAAGCGCTCAGACGGCGCATTTCACATGAACTGCACCGCCCGGCCCGGGTGCCCGAGCATCTGGAAGCGATCAACATCAATAATCCGGAATGATCAAGCCACGCAGCTAGCTGAATTCTGTCCCGGCAAGACCCGCTCCAGAAATCGGCCAGGCGTCTATGGGAAAAGCTGTTGTTGTGTCAGGCAGAGACACCTTCGGACGGCACACAGGTAGTGGTCAACTGTACGGCACCAATTGCCGCGGCCATTGATACCGCGGCCGGACAACGGCCTGTTCGCTTCGTTTGCGGCATCCGGAGATACGAGGAGGTCGCGGAACTCGAAACCGGCTGTCCCATTGGCTGCTGCCATGCTTTGCAGGATTGGCCTGTTCATGCAGAGTCTGGTCACAGGCCGTCCACCGGCACCTTGAGGAACCGTTTGCCGCTGTCATCCGCAGGCGGCAATTCACCGGCCCGCATATTCACCTGCAAAGACGGGATGATCAGCTTGGGCACGTCCAACTGCGCCTGCGGGTTCCGTCAGGCTCGATCTTCGCCACAAGGCACCGGTCGTTGCCGTACAGGATCGACTGCGGAACGGCCCCGAAAAATCCAAAGGCATGGACGTGGCCATCCAGGCTGCCGCTGTCGCTGTCGCCGCCGGATAGGCCCGGATGTAGCAAGCATCGCTGTGCGGCAGATCCAGGGCAAAGAAATGGGCCTTCTGTTCAACACCGCCGATCACTACCACTGCCTCGCCGAAATCGGCTTGAGCATGGCCTGGCGCGCGCGTCAGAGGAACGAACACTTCGCGATGCCGCCGACCGTGCTCCCTCACATAGTCCTTGATGATGGTATAGCCGCCCTCGAAGCCATGCTCGTCGCGAAGCCGCTCGAAAATCCGCTTGGCCGTATGCCGCTGCTTGCGTGGTCTCTCCCGGTCTTCTGAAAGCCATTGATCGATGATTCCGGTGAACCCATCCAGTTTGGGCCGCCGGATCGGCGCTGAGCGCCGATAGCCAGGCGGAACCGAAAACGCCAAAATCTTCCGAACGCTGTCACGAGATATCCCGAAATGCCGCGCCGCTTCACGCTGGCTCATGCCCCCTGCGCACGCCAGACGAACCTTGCGGTATAAATCCACGGTGAAGATCCTCCCGCCCTCCCTCCGTTAAAAGAAGGGCAAAGGTGGACGACTTTTACGCCGGCCGCAGCAGGATCATCCCGCCGCTACCGTGGTCGATTTTCTCACCGCCGTTCTCACTCACGCGCACCGGTTGGCCTTCAAACCAAAGACGGCCGGCAATCTGCTCTGGCGACCAGCCTTCCTTCAATTGGGTGATCACTGCTTTGCGCAGGTCTTTCAATCGCACGAGTTTGCGGCGGCGCATGCGCCTGGCGGCCGCGGTTCTCTGAGCATTCACACCGTAGTAGCCGTTCAGATATGGCAGTTCACGGTCTTCAAAGCGGTTGCGCTTGATCTCGCGGTAGACAGTAGAGCGATGCCTGCCGAGAGCAGCCGCGATCTTGCACACGGGCGTCTTTGCGTTCAGCATATCCTCAATTGCGCGCCGTTCACGCAAATCCAGCTCTATGTGGGCCATCTTTCATTCTCCGTGCTTTCCAGCAAGATAGGGGAATTGTCGCAACCCAATCTAGAATGTGCCCCCATTGCTCTTGCTCTGCCCCCTGAAAACTGGACCGTATGAAGCTGGAGTTTTCCGCTAAGTTTCCCTGGCTGGGAGAGGAGAGGAATCGCATGAAAGCATCGAAGTTCACGGAGGCGCAGAAGGCCTTCATCCTGAAGCAGGGCGAGCAAGGCACGCCGGTCGCGGAGATCTGCCGCAAGGCGGGGATCAGCCAGGCGACGTACTTCAACTGGAAGAAAAAATACGGGGGTCTTCTGCCGGACGAGATGCGCCGGCTGAGAGCGCTGGAGGATGAGAACACCCGGCTGAAGAAGATCGTAGCCGATCTGACGCTGGACCGGGAAATGCTTCAGGATGTCATTCGGCGAAAGCTCTGAAGCCTGGCCGTTTGCGCGAGATCGTCACCGGGATGTGCGTCGACTGGGGCGTGTCGATCCGGAGGGCCTGTGGGGCCATCTGCTTCGACACCTCCACCTACCACTACAAGTCCCGGCGGATCACTGCCCGGCAGGGCATCGCCCAGCGATGTCCCGAGAGGGGACCAGGCTGCCGTCGAGCGGCGGATCAAGGAGATTGCAGAAACGCGTGTGCGCTATGGCTACAGGCGCGTCCATGTTCTGTTGCGGCGAGAGGGCTGGACCATCAATATCAAGAAGACACGCAGGATTTACAATGAGTTGGGTCTGCAGTTGCGGAATAAGCACCCGAAACGGCGAGTGAAAGCCAAGCTGCGCGAGGATCGCGAAGAAGCCACCGGGCCGAACGACGTCTGGGCAATGGATTTTGTTCACGACCAGCTGGCCATGGGAAAGAAATTGAGGATCCTGACCGTGGTCGACACGCATTCGCGGTTCTGCCCTGTCGTGGATCCTCGGTTCAGCTACCGCGGCGAGGACGTGGTTCAAACCCTGGAACAGGTTTGCGGCAGGATTGGCTACCCGAACACCATTCGAGTCGATAATGGCAGCGAGTTCATCTCCCGCGATCTGGATCTCTGGGCCTACGCCAATGACGTCACGCTGGACTTCTCACGGCCCGGAAAGCCGACGGACAACGGGTTCATCGAGGCGTTCAACAGCAAGTTCCGATCCGAATGCCTGAACGCGCATTGGTTCATGAGCCTTGCCGACGCCCGCGAAAAGTTGGAAGCTTGGCGTAGACACTACAACGAAGACCGACCTCACAGTGCGATCGGGTATAACGTCCCGATTGCCATGCATTATCCCGATGGCGTCACCAGCCCGTCATCGTGACACAGCCGGAAAACTCCAGCTTCCGGTGGTCCAATGTTGGGGACCAGAGCAAACCCCCGCAGACTCTCGTCATGAGCGAGGGACCAGCGGGGGGCAGGTCACTCTCAGCAACCGCAATAATCTCATCGGCATGCTCATAGCTGATGCGCCCGGCAGCAAAATGGAGGTCCATCAAGGAATCGGCAATCGCACAGGCGTTCGATGCCGGATCTTTGACCATATAAGATATCGTGTTCGTTTCCGGATCGAAACACGCTGTGACGACCGGTTTGACTGTTAAGTTCACCTTTTATCCGGTCATGTTTTCAGTTCTCTTTCCTGGTTCTTCAGTGCGGGTGCACGCGGGCCGGACCATGTCTGAACCCGCTTTGCCGCGAGGTTTCCGATCACCAGGGCGGCGACAAAGACGAACACCTCATGCCTGGCAGTGCCAACCGCAGGCAGCGCACCGCCGGGGCAAAACCCGGCAATCCCCCAACCAACGCTGAAGACTGCCGCTCCGCCGATAAGGGGGCGGGTCCAGATCGCGGCGGGACGGGACGTTAAAACGTTCCGCAAGAAGCGGGAGGCTTAGGCCCAAAACAATACGGTAGCCGCAGGACGTAGTGACAAGCGCTCTGCCCATCACGAAGATCAACGAAGGGTCCAAGATGCCGGCAAAGTCAAAGCAGTTGAGCACTTTGGCCGGGGTTGCCATTCCCGAGACCGAAATTCCGATTCCGAATATCAGGCCGATGGCATAGCTGGAGAACAACCTCGTCTTTTATCCTCCAATAACATGGCGCAGCACAAACATGGTCAAGGCCGGCAGAAAACCGGCTGCAGCGGCAGGGAGCGCGCTTTGGGGTTTCAATCGGATACCCTTCATGGAACACAAGGCAGAGACAGGTCAGTCCCAAAGTTCCTGAATCGGTTTGCGCATCGCTTTTCTGACCTGATCAAACTCGCCTTTCGAAACATGACGGCGCAACAAATCGAAAACCGCCGTCGCGGCGCGTTCAGGGTCTTCCAGCGGTTCCTTGTCGAACCTCGCTTCTATTCTAGCCAGCAAATCTTTCTTGCCTCGGGGTTTTGCCGGTGTCTTGGACGGATCCCAGCCATCGTAGAACACCCCCCGGACAAGAACAGGAAGCTGGGCAGCCAGATCGGCAGCTTCGTCTACGGACAGAAAATCACGAACCGCATGAAGCGTCTCATGCAGTAAAAGATAGGCTCTGGATTTGTCCGGCCAGCCCAGATCGTCGCAGAGCTGGTTGAGCCATTCAGCAAATACCAGCGGGGCATGATCGAGGGTCTTGTTACCTGTGGTTACCATATTCCTCCCTCCAGCTTGCAATTGCCCACTCAAGGTCAGTCAAATCCAGTTGCCCTGCATTAATAGGCATCAATGCACTTGCAAGAGATTGCAGCCCCACCTGCTCTCACAGGCAGACTCCTCTGCTTCACATAAATTGCACAGCCTCAGATGCCTGCCTTTATCCCTTGAAAAGCCTCCTCCATGAGGTTCTCTGCCCGCTTCTGGCTGCCTGCAATTGCCGCCGCGTTAAACGAAGCACGCAGCGGGTGCGGCGGCGAAATTAGAACAATCCCTTCCCGTGACTGCCCGCGCCGGAACAAAAGGTCACCCAGGCTGCTGCACTGCAAGGAGACCTCATAGGGGGCCTCAAGTTCAAGATTTTCCTGCACAACAACGATCCCCTCCGGACGCTGTCCCAGCAAATGGACTGCTGCGGCAAGCGGGATCGAAACACCGCTCCAGCGCCCGTTGCATTCGATCCAGTGGAGCTGATCATCCTCTGACGGGGTTTCCCTCAAAACCGCGTCCAGTGAACAAGGTCCAAAATAGCCTGCCTTTTGGAACATTGTGGCTAAGCGTAAGGCATCTCCTGCCAGCTTACCTTCCATTTCCCTGTCCAGGCTGGCGAACCTCGCTCCGACAAACTTGCCTTCATGCCCAACGACTCGCTGTTCGAATACGCCAAGGATTTCGGGCGGCCCCTCTTCGGCATGCGGCAGCCACATTTGCACCGAAGGGCTTTTCTTCACCCCGCTTTCCCAAACCCCGACAAGCACCGGGTAACCGCCGGCCCAGCCCGTTGCACGCAACTGCTGTTCCAGCTGGCCGCGAAGCCCGGCTGTGCCAAGGGCTTTAACCTGCGCTGCGCTGAACAGGATGTTTCCGGCTGCGCCCGCACTGTCAGGCACTTTCACCACAACTTGTTCGGAATTTCTGGCGAGGCGGGCAATCTGCCCGGCGGCTGCGGCAGGACCAAAGGCAAATGCAGTCGGCGGAACGGAGTCCTGCCCGGCAATCTCCCGCGCCACGTTCCAGAACCACAGCTTGTCATTGACCCGGCGCGAGATGCGCGGAGACGGGCCTGCAACATAGACCGGCAGTTGCGCAGCTGCCGCCAGGGCCTCGGCCAGCTGCCACAAATGCCCCGTCACCAGATAGGCATAAAGGGTAAGCGATCCCGCGGCTTCAAGCACCTCTTGCAGGTTTCTGAACAGGCGCGGATCGGACCAGCATTGCTTGGCCACCGAAGCCGGGTCAGCAGCGCGCGCTTCAAGGAAGCGGACTTGGCTGATGCCAAGGTATTCTGAAAGGTATGCCTCGAATTCCGGGCAGCGCTGCCGCACGACAACTATATCGCCGGGTTTGGCAAGCAGGGCCATTCGGTGGTCATGGAATCTGACCATCGCAGGCGTGAACAGTGCGATGCCGACCTGGTCCCCTATGAACAAGGACGCACCCTTGCCCCGACCTTGCTGAACGCCTGGCCACAGGTCACGGGACGAAACCAGCGCGGGCTCATCCCTGGTAAGCCTGTCTGCAATCCTGTCGATGGCTGATTGATCCCGCGCCTCCCGGGATTGAAACGGGTTCAAAACGGCCCCCTGCTTTACGGCCTAGCGTGCTGGGCATAGTATCACAGTATTCGCTGACCCGACCTGACCGGAAAAATTATGTGCCGTCTCTATGCCATGCACGCCAATGAGCCGACCCGGGTCGAATGCGGCCTGGTCAAGGCTCAGAACGCGCTCATGGCGCAAAGCCAGGGCGACATGGAGGGCATGATGCACGGCCACGGCTGGGGGGTTGCAGACTATCCCGACGGTGTTCCTGTCATAGAGAAACAGACATGGGCTGCCTATCATGGCGAGCATTTTGCTAAGGCGGCCGCGCGCGTGTACGCCCGCACCGCGGTTGCCCATGTCCGCAAGGCCACTGTCGGAACCACGAGCGTTGAAAACACCCATCCGTTCCATCACGGGCGCTGGATCTTTGCGCATAACGGCACCATTCCGAATTTCGAACAGATCCGCTTCCGCCTGCTGGAGCGCATGGACCCGCTGCACAGGTCCGAAATTCAGGGCCAGACCGACAGCGAACACGTCTTTCGCTACCTGCTGAGCCTGTTCCTGCACCATCCCGAAAAAGGGCTGCTGGAAACCGTGCATCACGGGCTCAGCCAAATTACCGCCTGGTGCGCGGAAATGGACCCCGCCCGCCCGGTTGGATTGAACATTGTTCTAACTGACGGACAGAACCTGGTCGGATCCCGGCTCAACCGCACGCTCTTTCACCTCAGCCGCGAGCATCTCCACACCTGTACTGTCTGTGGTGAAACGCACGTCAAGCACAGCCACAGCACCCCCTACAAGTCGGTGGAGGTGGCCTCGGAGCCTGTCACCTTTGATGAGGACTGGAAGGAGGTGCCCAATGGCGTAGTGTTCCATGCAACAGAGGGTTTCCGCCTGGAAATGCGGGCGCTGTCCGACGGCGCCTGATCAACCCCGGCGGATCAACCGGGACGCCGCTTCGGAACCCAATGCCGGCTCACATGTAATCGGCGGCCCCGTCTCGGCAAGGTCTTCTGCCTTATACTCGGCAGAAGCATTCTGTCGACAGAATCGATCTGCGCGAGTAACTTGGCAGATGAAGAACGAAATTCAGATGCTCTAGCTCCGTTCAGTACGGTACTCATTCCATCTTCCGTATTGTCATATCAGACAAGGAAGATTTCTGTGACTAGTCAAGTTTTGATCCCCTCTCAGTCTGCCAAAATCACCGCTCTGCGCATCGGGGCCATGAATTTCGACGTCAGCGACACAATGCTGAACAGCTTCCGAACAAACGTCCAGCACATTCCAGCTAACAAATTCCTGCTCCAGGACGGCGAGGACGGCGGCAAGATCATCGTCGTGATCGACGGCTGGCTTTCAACGTCCAAAACGTCCTTGCATGGTGAGGTGCAACTGATCGATTTCGTCTTGACCGGGGATGTTGCCGATCCGACCGCCGCAGACGGAAAAACGGCCGGGTTGGATGTTGAGGCCGTAACGGATGCTCTGGTGTGCATCATCCCGTTGACGATATGGCACACGATGCTTGCTGCATCCCCCAAGTTGGCGCGGGCAAATGAACATGTTCAGGCAGCCGAGCGTGCCAGACTGTCCGAACGCATGCTGCGTCTGGGCCGCGGCAGTGCAGAAAGCCGCATCGCATATGCGCTGATCGAGCTTAGCCTGCGGCTAAGACCGCTTGGGCTGTTGGAAAATGTCTCTTTCCACCTGCCTCTGACCCAACGGCACATCGGCGATTTCACCGGCCTTACGGCGGTCCACGTTTGCCGGACCTTGCGCCGCTTTGTCAGAAACGGAGTGGTTGAAACAGCAGATCACATGGATATCCGGATAAACGACCTCAAAGCCCTGTCTGAAATTGCCGGCGTGGAACCTGCCCGTCTCGCCGCCGAGATAACGCCGGTTCCTGACTAACGGTATTCGGCGATCTCTCCCAATGTTTCACCGGCAAGCTGTTCCGAAGCATGCACTGCAATATCCGTAACAGATAAGAGGCCCGCCAGCCGCCCCTGGTCGTCCAGCACCGGCAGCCGGCGGACCTGATGATCCCCCATAAGGGCTGCTGCCGCCTCGATTGAGTCTGTGGCACGGCAGAAAATCACGCCGGCATTCATGACACGGGCAATGGTCAGCCCATTCAACGCGCTTTCCTGTCCCGCCAGTGCCAGGGCAAGATCCCGGTCAGTGAAAATGCCGACAATCCGTTCGTCTTCTGCAACCGGCAGCACGCCAATGCCAAGGCTTCGCATTTGCTCTGCCGCGCTGGCCACACTGTCCTGACGGCGGGCAAACCGAACAGGCACAGACATGATATCTTGTACAATCATTTGCATATCCTTTCTAGACCGCCTTCGGCCAGACCGTAACCCGCTGCTCGCCAGTTGCTTGCAGCGGGGGCGTCAGGACGCAGTTTTGACCTCTACCTTTTTGCTAGATTTCCGAGCTTCCGGCTTCTTGGGAAGGTGGACGGTCAACACCCCGTTCTTAAAGGTTGCACTAATCTTGTCGCGATCTATGTCCTCCGGTATCCGGATGGAGCGTTTAAAAGACCCGAAGCGCCGTTCACTCAGATAATAGTCGCCGTCCTTTTCGCCCTCCTCGCGATCTTCCTTCTTTTCACCGCGCAAGGTCAGCATGCCATCGCTCACACGGAGGTCGATGTCATCTTCGGAAAGCCCGGGCAGTTCGGCGCACAGTTTGACTTCGTCTTCCTTGTCGGCCACGTCCAGCGCGGGTGTTTTCCATGAAAACTCCGGCAAGGTACTGCGGAACGGGCGGCCCAGCCCTTTTCTGCGACGGCGCAGCGGAGCAAAAATGCTGCCGGTATGCAGGTCATCAAGCAGGTCATCAATCTCGTCGCGGATATTCCAAAGCGGACCCCAGGTGCGTTCGGCTATCGCGGCTTCCTCGCTGTCAGCGGTTTCATTGGGGGTTTCTTCCGGTTTGCCGGTCATCGTTCAGCCTCCATCTGGCAAAGAGTGAATCGCTATACCGAGTATCCTCACCCGGTCCGGCTCTCTCTGCATTAACCAGCGTCAACTCTTCCTGCTGTCAAAGGTCACGAACCGGTCGCCTGCCCTGCCGCTCACGCCTGCATTGATCGGGGTCAAAACCCGCAGCTGGAAATTCTGTTAGCTGTGTTAGGGTGAAACTGACGCGAAAGGCTTGGAAAAACACAGACCGTGCATTTCACCTGGTCAGACAGGATGCCCGCGATTCAGTGCATTGAGTATCAAGAAGGGGGCCGCGAACCATGAGCTTCAAATCAATACTTGCCTGCCTTACCTCGGAATCCGCTGCCAGCCGCCTGTTGCCGGCATCTTGTGAATTGGCCCGGCGGTTTGACGCCCACCTGACCGGGCTTCACACGCGGGAAGCGTTTGTCCCTTACACCGGAATCGCAATTGCAGCCGATGACATCACCTTCGGGGAATTCTATAAACGTGTATCCGATGAAGACCGCGAAATAGAAAAGCTGTTTGATGCGGCAACGGATCAGGCCGGCTGCTCGGCGGAATGGCGCACGCGCGCCGCCCGCTCGCCTGATGCTGCTGACGAGATGCTGCAGTCAGCGATACGGTCCGATCTGGTACTGACTCTTCTGCCCGGTCAGCAGAAGGAACGCTTTGACCACAGGGGGTTCCGCGACGAACTCATCGTCAACAGCGGCCGGCCGGTACTGCTCCTCCCGGATGATTGGGGCAGCAAAGAAATCGGAACCCGTGTTCTGGCCGCCTGGAACGGTACCCGAGAATCGGCCCGCGCCATCCATGAAGGGCTGCCATTTCTGCAGCAGGCGGAGTTCATTGAAATTCTGACCATCGAAGAACCCCGGCGCCAGTCAATGGACTACAGCACCGAAGGACACGAGATTGCGCGCGTCCTGTCCCGTCACGGCGTGACGGCAGAGGTGCGGCATGTTCCGGCGGGAACACATGGTGCGGGCACCCGGATTCTGATGGAGGCCGCCAGCCAGGAATGCGACCTTGTGATCATGGGGGGCTACGGCCATTCCAAATTGCACCGTATCGTTTTTGGCGATGTTACGGCCTTCGTGCTGCGGGAATTGCGCATCCCGGTCCTGATGACAGGCTGACTTGGCACGGCAAATGTTCAATCCCGAAGCCTTGCCGATTTACACCCTTGCCGCGGTCTTTGCCGTCGCATCAGCGCTGATCTGGTTTGCCGGAACCCGCTTGGCCCTGGCAGGGGATGAAATTTCCGAGCGGTTTGGTCTGGCCAAGGAATTTGTGGGGCTTCTTTTCCTGGCGACCGTGACGGAGCTGCCAGAGATCGTCACAACGGTAACCGCGGCACAAGTGAACAATGCCGAGCTGGTTCTGGGTAATATGTTCGGCGGGATCACCATGCAGACCGCAATCCTGGCCGTTGCCGACATTTTTGCAGTCCGCTACGCGCTGACGTCCTGGCCCCGGAAACCGAACCATGCGCTTCTTGCGGTCCTCCTGATCGCGCTTCTGAGCCTTTTGCTGTGTGTCACTTTTCTGGGCGACATAAGCCTGGGACCGGGCATCGGACTGGGCGCCATCCTGCTGGCGTCCGGCTTTCCGCTGGTTATCTACCTGTTGCGCGTCTTCGACCGGAAAACCACCTGGGCGCCTGTCGATCTTCCGGACGAGCAGGAACGCCGCAAGACGCTGCGCGCCCATTTGCGCGAGCCGGACGAGGCCAGCAATTCTGTGCTGCTCCTCCGCTCCGCAGTTTACAGCCTGCTGATTGTCGCAGGCGGTGTCGCATTGGCCATCAGTGCCGATCTCCTTGCCGAGCGAACGCAACTGGGGGCGTCCTTTGTCGGTGTGACCCTGCTGGCCGCCGCGACATCGCTGCCGGAACTTAGTACAACGCTGGCGGCTGCCCGCATAGGCGCTTATACGATGGCAATCTCCAACATCTTCGGCAGCAATCTGATCATGCTGGCCCTGCTGCTGCCGGCCGACATCGCCTACCGGGGCGGCCCGATCCTGAACCACGCAACCACCGGTGCCCAGCTCAGCATCGCCGCGGGGATCCTGGTCACCGCAATCTACGTCGCCGGCCTGCTGATCCGCCGGACCCCCAGGATATTCGGCGCGGGCCTCGATTCCTGGCTGGTTCTTGCAGTCTACTTCGGCTCGATCGCCGCCTTATACCATATCGGCTGACCCATGCGCCGCGCGCTGACGCCCGGCGCCGCCGTTTCCCGGTTCAGACCGGCTCGGATTGCACAGGCTTGGTTGCTTTGTTAGTGATCTTCACCGCTTCTTCTGCCGCTTCCCCTACCGCCTCAGCTTCCGTTTTACTTGCATAGCTGGCGCAGCGGGACATCATGCCGAACCATTCCCGGCCATCTTCGGCGATGCGCTCTGCCGAATGGCGCCGCCACTCGGAAAAAGCTTCCATCGCGGCGGCCGGTTCCAGTGGTTCGCCCGAGACAGCAGTACGGGCCGCATCCAGCGCGGTGCGGGTCGCTTCATGCCGCCGCTCGAACCAATGCCGGGCGAACAACTCCGCTTCATCCAGAATTCTTTCCTGAACATTCCAGAATTGCTCAACCTGCGGTTTGAACATCGGATTGAACAGCAAGGTGCTCTGCAATGGCTTCAGCGCTTCCGCCAAAAGCCCCGGAGTTCTGTCTGTTGCATTCTCAGCCATCTGTGCCTCTCCTCTTAAAGATTTTCACTTCCGGTTTATTGTCCCACCTGCCCGGAGGGCCTGCCTTAATGAAAATCAATTCACTCTGGATTTCCTCACCGCAGGCTATGATCCGGCGGATATCTGCTTAGCAGGTCGCTGAAATAGTCTCTGAGCCGGAACGCTGTCCTGCCATCAGGGCTAGTTCGTGTGATCACCATGTCTTTCGGCTCGTTCGACGTTCGCGCCAGGTGCCGTTCTCCCGCGTCACGCGGTCAGCAACCGGGGCAGTCTTGCGAGGTTGTTCGCCGCCATAGTCAGGATGAACCGCGAACGGACACGCTCGACACCGCGATACAGGGTTTGGGCCATGCCTCCGACTGTCTTGGCCCAGCCAAACGGTTCCTCGATCCTCTTGCGGTGCTTCTGTGACAGGGCGTAGCCTTCATGCCGGGTGGTTCGGCCATCGATCGCGGAGTATCTCGATTTCTGGGCGACATGGGGCGTGACGCAGGCTTGGCGCGGGTCGGAAACGAACCCGGAGGCGTCATAGCCCTTGTCGGCGGCCAGCGTCAGTTGCCGGGTTGATCCAGGGGAATGGCGATGGATCATGTCCAGAGCGGCCTTGCGTTCGGCATGACCGTCCATTGCCCGGCAGGCGCATGCACAGCATGCTGCCGAGAGGGGCCTGGGTCAGGTCGCCCTGCACGACCAGGCCCGAGCGGTTCTCCATCAGCGCATGCCCGATGAAGCACAGCATGGCCCCGGTGCCGGGGGATTTCTTGTAGAGCCGTGCGTCCGGATCGGTGGCCGATACGTGGGTGGCGTTGGAGCGCTTCTCGCCCTTGAAGTCGACCTCGGCATTGCGGCGGCGGTGGGAATTGCGGGGCATCGGATCGGTCTCGGCGGGGCTATCGGAAGGCTCGGTTTCGGGGGTGGTGTCCGGGGCGGGCGGATCACCCGGCCCATCATCGGCAGGCGGACTGGCCTCTGCCTTCGGCTGGAAACTCTTCATCGACGCCCAGGCCTTCACCAAGGTGCCATCCACAGAGAAATGCTCGTCCGACAGCAGCGGCGCAACCTCGCGGTGGGCGAGGATCGCCCCTCTCATCGTTTGCAAGCAAGCGACTTCCGGGCAGTGGACATCACCTTGCGCGACATCTCGGTCGTCAGCAGCCGGTCGCGGTTCTTCGTGAACACGGTCGGAACCCATACCTGATCATCGATCCCGAGGCCGGCAAACCAGCGGAACATCAGATTGTAGTTCAGCTGCTCCATGAGCTGCCGCTCGGATCGGATCGAAAACAGGATCTGGAGCAAGCTCGCACGGATCAGCCGCTCCGGCGGGATCGAAGGGCGGCCGAAATCGGTGTAGAGCGCCTCGAATTCAGCATCGAGACTGGCGAGCGCGTCATTGACCACCTGTCTGATCTTGCGCAGCGGGTGTCTCGGCGGGATGCGCTCTTCCAGATCCACGTAGCTGAACAGCGACCCGCTCGTCTCGTCCGTCCCGCGCATCATCACCCCCGCCGTTACCCTGCAGAAGGTGAATCATGTTCTCAAACCGCTGTCGAGGCGGAACTATTTCAGCAGCCTGTTAGAGGAACCGGAAAGGCTCACTCACCGCCCGCTGCAGCTGATAGATACCGCACGGCTGCCGCTGTTGTTGCGATCTTCGTGTAATCGGCTTCCGGAATGCTGATCCCAAGCCGCAGGTGCAAAGCCGTGACCAGGTTCAGAACATCCATCGAATCCAATTCCAGATCATCCTGCAGATGATCCTCGTCCGACACTTCCGCAGGATCGATGTCCGGGGCAATCCGCGTCAGTTCTTCCAGAAAAAGGGCACGCATGCCGGTCTGGTTCATAATGCCTCCGGTTGTGAAATCAGCGTTTCGAATTCGGAGAGGAACTTGGCCGTCTGGCGCCCGCCGCTGACCCGGTGGTCGGCGGCAACGGTCACGGTGATGACCTGACGCGGGACAATCCTGTCTCCGGCCACCCAGGGCCGCCATTGCGGCGCCCCGATCCCGATCAGCGCCACTTGCGGCGGGAAAATCACGCCTGCCATTACCTCTCCGCTGGTTGCGCCCAGACTGGAAACCGTGAGGGTGCCGCGGGTCATCTCGGAGCTTTTAAGCCGCCCCGCCCGTGCGCGGGATACCACGTCCCGCATCGCGGCCATCGTCTCATCCAGCGTCATTGACGGAACATCGGCAAGCGCCGGCGCCACCAGACCGCCGCCGCGCAGCGACACGGCAAGGCCGGGATTGACCTGTCCGGCGGGCTGAAACGCGCCGTCCGTGTAATGGCCGTTCATGGTCTTGACCTTCTGCGTAGCAACAGCTGCCGCGCGCAGAAGCACAGCGCCCAGCAGGATCCGCTCCGCCGGGGGGGCTTTTTCATTGCGGCCAGCCAGAAAATCAATGGCGCCTTGCATGTCCATGGTTTGTGACATGAAGAAATGCGGGATCGTCTGCGCGGAGCGCGTCATGGCAGCTGCAATTGCCTTGCGCATCTCGCTGAGGCGCGAGGACGGCTCGCCGATGTCGCGCATTCCGCCCGGTTCGACATCCGCCAGCACAATGGCTCCACCCGGGCCGCTGCCCGTCACCGCGCCAAGGTCCAGCCCCAGTTCCGCGGCCCGGGCCCGTGCTGCAGGCGACGCTCTGACCGCGCTCGCGCGAGGCATTGCCGGGGCTGACGGCACAGTTTCCTGGGTCAGGGCGGGTTGACCAGCCGCGGCCGGTTCCGGCCCAGAGCCCGGCCTGGCCGCCGGCGCCTCTTCCCCCTCGGCTTGAATGACTGCCATCGGAGCACCCACAGGCAGCACCGCACCGGGTCGCGCCTTCAGCTCCTGCACTGTGCCGGCTTCAAAACACTCGATTTCGATCGCGCCCTTCTGGGTTTCGACCACGGCAACCACATCGCCCCGGGCCACGGCATCGCCGGGTGCGATCAGCCATTCGGCCAATGTACCGCTTTCCATGTCGGAGCCAAGCGAGGGCATCACAAAGAGACCCATCTTACCCTACTCCCATGACCGACTGCGCTGCGGCCACAATGGCCGGAACCTGCGGAATTGCCGCGTCTTCCAGATGCTTCGGATAAGGGATCGGCACCTCAGCTGAACAGACCCGCCCCACCGGCGCGTCCAGTGACCAGAACCCCTGCTCCATGATCCGCGCCGAAACCTCGGCAGCCAGCGATCCTGACCGCCAGCCCTCGTCCACAATAACCGCGTGGCGGGTCTTGCCGACTGAGGCCAGGATCGTTGCGTCATCCAGCGGCCGCAGGCTGCGCAGATCGACCACCTCCGCCGAAATGCCCAGGGCTGTCATCTCCTCAGCGGCTTCCAGCGTCTTGAACAGCGACCCGCCATAGGTGATCAGGCTGACATCCGTGCCTTCGCGGCGGACCGCCGCATTTGAGATATCCACCGGCCCGGCCCCACTGCTGATCCCACCTTCGCGATTATACAGCATGACATTTTCAAAAATCAGCACCGGATCCGGATCGCACAGCGCCGTCCACAGCATCCCGCGCGCATCCTCCAGCGAGGCCGGGGCCAGCACTTTCAGCCCCGGAATATGCGCGTACCACCCCTCCAGGCTGTGCGAGTGCTGCGCCGCCAGCTGCTTGCCCGCGCCGGTGGCCATGCGGATCACCAAGGGCACCCCGGCCTGCCCGCCGGACATATGCCGAACGGTGGCTGCCGTATTCAGGATCTGATCCAGCGCCAGCAGCGAGAAATTGACCGTCATCAGTTCCACAATCGGACGCATCCCCGCCATCGCTGCTCCGATACCGGCACCTGTGAACCCGGACTCAGACAAGGGAGTGTCGCGAATGCGGTCCTCGCCGAATTCCTCCATCAGACCCATCGACACCGCATAGCAGCCGCCATAGGCGCCCACATCCTCGCCCATCAGGAACACACGCTTGTCACGGATCATCGCGTCCCGGATCGCTTGCCGTACCGCCTCGCGGTAGGTGATCTGCTGCGTCTCACCGTCTGCCTCCGCAGGCGGAAGTGGATCCGGCTGCGGCCCAAGCACATGGTTGGACAGACTAGCAAGCGGCTCCCACGGTGCTGCTTCCGCAAATTGAACTGCTTCCGAAATCTCGGCGTCAATCTTTGCCTCAATCCCGGCAATATCCTCCTCGTGGATCAGCCCTGTTTCCAGCAGCCAGTTGCGGAACCGGACAATCGGGCCGCGCTGGCGCCACTGCTCGACCTCGGCCTTGTCGCGGTACAGCTGGGCATCGAACATCGAATGGGCGCGGAACCGGTAGGTGCGGCACTCCAGAAACACCGGTTTGCCGCTCTCGCGGATGTCCGCAATCGCTCTGCGGGCCGCCGCCTCAACCGCGACCACATCCATGCCGTCCACCACTTCGGCCTTCACCCCATAGGCCGCAGCCTTGTCGCGGATGTCAGTCTCGGACTCGCTGCGCCCCAGTGCTGTGCCCATCGCATAGCCGTTGTTTTCACAGACAAACAGCACTGGAAGCCCCCAAAGTTCCGCCAGGTTCATGGCCTCGTGGAACTCGCCCTCTGCCACCGCGCCTTCGCCAAAGAAACAGGCGGTGACATGAGGTTCGTCCTGCATCCGATCCGCCAGTGCCAGCCCCGCGGCCAGCGGCAGGCCGCCGCCGACAATGGCGTTGCCCCCATAGAAATTGGCCGCCGCGTCGTACAGATGCATCGAGCCGCCGCGCCCGCCCGAGCAGCCCTCACTCTTACCGAACATCTCGGCCATGACCGCATTCATCGTAACCCCGCGCACCAGGGCATGACCATGCTCGCGGTAGGTGGCGACGATCCGGTCGCCTTCCTCCAGCGCCGGAATCACTCCGACCGCAATCGCCTCTTCTCCGTCGTACAGATGCAGAAAGCCGCGGATCTTTTCCTGCGTGTACAGCTCGGCGCATTTGTCCTCGAACATGCGGATCCGCATCATGCCTGCCAGCAGGCTGCGCACATGGCTGCGGCCAAGGTGGGGTTTGTCCTGAACACTCATGTCTCATCGCTCTCCAATGTCGAAATGTCGCCAACCGGCAGGCCCAGTTCACGGGCCTTCAGCAGCCGCCGCATGATCTTGCCCGAGCGGGTTTTTGGCAGGGTCTTGCGGAACAGAATTGCGCGCGGGGCAACGGCTGCGCCTAGCCGTTTGCGCGCATGCGCCCGCACATCGCGTTCCAGGTCTTCTGATGGTTCAAACCCGCGGCTCAGCGTGACATAGGCCCTGACGACCTCGCCTGCGGTTTCATCGGGGACGCCAATCACCGCCGCCTCAGCCACTGCGGCATGCTCCAGCAGGGCACTCTCCACCTCGAACGGGCCGATCAGATGGCCGGAGGTTTTGATCAGGTCATCCTTGCGCCCGACAAACCAGTAATACCCGTCTTCATCCCGGGCCGCCAAATCACCGGACAGATACCAGCCATCGGCAAAGCAATTTGCGAACCGCTCTTCCTCATTCAGATAGGCGCGCATCACCGACGGCCAGTCCCGGCGCAGCGCCAGTTCGCCGATCTCTCCGGTCCCGCACTCGGTCAGCCCGTCTTCGCCCGCGGTCAGGATACCTGCCGTGATCCCAGGCAATGGCTTGCCCATCGACCCCGGTTTCACCTCCATGCCCGGCAGATTGGCAATCATGATGCCGCCAGTCTCGGTCTGCCACCAATTGTCGTGAAAGGGCTGTCCGAACACCTTGCCGCTCCAGACCACCGCCTCGGGGTTCAGCGGCTCGCCGACGCTGGCCAGAAACCGCAGCGATGAAAAATCATAATCTGCCGCTGCCTCCGCCCCGGCCCGCATCATCATGCGGATCGCGGTAGGCGCCGAATACCAGATTTCGACCTTTTCGCGTGCAATGATGCGGTACCAGTGCTCAAGATCAAACTCGGCTTCGTCCACGATCATGGTGACCCGGTTCACCAGCGGCGCGATGATGCCGTAAGACGTTCCAGTCACCCATCCGGGGTCTGCCGTGCACCAATAGACCGCGCCGGGCGTCAGCCCCAATGCGATGCGCCCCGAATAGGCATGGTACTCCACCGCGCCATGCACATGCACAACGCCCTTGGGCTTTCCCGTGGTGCCCGAGGTGAAATGCACAAGCGCCAGGTCTTCCGCCCCGGTCTGGACCGTCTCAAACGCCTCCCCTGCCCGCTTCAGCGCCGGGCCCAGTGCGACACAGCCATAAGGCGCATCATCACCAGCAACCAGCACAAGCTTCAGGGATGGCAGCTGATCCCGGAACGGTGCAATCTTGCGCCGGTAAAGCGAGGCGGTGGTGATCAGTACATTTGCCGATCCGATTTCCATCCGCGTCCGGATGGGTTCGGGGCCAAAGGCGGCAAAAAGCGGCGTGTACACCAGCCCGGCTTTCAGCGTTCCGATCGCGCCAGCATACAGCTCCGGCACCCGCCCCATCAGCGAATACACACTATCCCCCTGCTGCAGCCCGTGGTCCCGCAGCAGATTTGCAAACCGCGACGACATCCCAGCCAGATCCCCATAGGTCAGCTCGCGCCTGCTGCCGTCCTTGCCAAGCCAGCGGATGGCCGTTTGGGCACCATACCCCGCAGCAACGTGCCGGTCTGCGGCTTCATGCGCAATATTAAGGCCTCCATTCAGGCCGCCGACCAATTTCTCAGTACCGGCCCACGGGCTGCCTTCCCCGCCAGCAGAGAACACGGGACCGTCACGCGGACGTTCACCCCCTGCTTTCCTGTCTACTTCCATGACATCCTCCCTGCTGTATGATCACCCGGGAACGGGCGTCCGGCTATGATGCGCATCAATCCGGCCGCCGGATCCGCACCTGCCAGGCGCAGAAACGGCAGTCAGAGCTTCAAGCGAAGCACATGGATTCACTTACCGCCCGGCATCCTCTCCAGCCGGGCAACCGTCGTATCGATGGCCTGTGGAACCAGCTTCTCAACGTCCGCGGCGGAATAGGTTTCGCCATCGGCGCTGGCGCCCGTCACCCCGATAGGGTGAAACTCAAGAAGCAGCAAAAGCCGCTTCTCTCCGGTGAATACCAAAGTGGTTTCCGTGCAATGACGGGACCGTTTAATCCTGCAAACCGCCGCAAAGGCCTGAGCCCGCGGCGCGGACGCGGGGATCAACAAGCCAGGTCACCGAACCGGCCCGAAGGCAGCCCATCCGAAGCGGTCCGCCGGCACAATAAAAGCGGCCGGAACCCAGGAGGCGTCCAGCTCGGCCCGGCCGGTAAGCACCGCCCGGTCAAAGGTGGGTTGCAGATTCACCCGCAGCTTCCGGGTACAGGACATTCCGTAAACCAGCGGCGTCAGCATTCCATACAGCTGCCCGGTTTCAGCTGGATCACCCAGCCCGAACGCCGCATCAACGCTCAGCCCCCGGATTTGAAGCCAAAACCGTAACTGACAATCGGAATAACTGTCGCGTCACCCTTTTCAATCGGATCTACCAGCACGTTCTTGGCATTCAGCAGGCGGTCCAGTTCTTCCACCGCGCCCTTCAGCAGCCGTTCAACATTGTCCATCGCCGTCACCTTTCACCAGATCAACAGTCAACGAACTGAACGTACCAGCCCGGCGGCTGGCGGAAATTGATGCCGCTCAATCCGCGCCTGTGCCTTTGAACCCGGCCCCGGCCCCGGCAGCCCGCCCGGCTGACTGATCTGCATCAATGGATCAGGCCAGTTTCATGGCATTATGGATGCATCCCTTCAGGATTGGAGATCGGACATGGCCCATTCCACCCCTCCCGTATTCGGCTTTGACAAGGTGCAGCGCTCCGATACCGGCCTCGTCGGCGGCAAGAATGCGTCCCTGGGCGAAATGATCAGGGCACTCGGCTCCAAGGGGATTCACGTTCCGCCGGGATTTGCCACTACGGCTGATGCCTACCGCGACTACCTGTCCGCCAACGGACTGGAACCCCGGATTTCACAACAACTCAACGCCTTGGCCGGGGGGCGGAGAACGCTGCAAGAGGCGGGGCAGGCAATCCGTTCCATGATCCTGGAAGGAGAATGGCCAGAGACAACCGCGCAAGCGATCCTTGCCCATTACCGGAGCCTCGGCACAGCGGCAGGACAGGTGGATGTGCCCGTTGCTGTCCGCTCCAGCGCCACCGCCGAAGACCTGCCGGAGGCCAGCTTTGCCGGCCAGCAGGAGACCTTCCTGAACGTCATTGGCGAGCAGGCGCTGCTGGTGGCCTGCCGGAAATGCTATGCCTCGCTGTTTACCGACCGGGCCATCTCTTACCGGCAGATCCACGGGTTCGACCATATGCAGGTGGCGCTGTCGGTCGGGGTGCAGCAGATGGTGCGGGCCGATACCGGCGGCGCGGGCGTGATGTTCTCCATCGACACCGAATCCGGTTTTCCCGATGCCGTCCTGATCAACGCCGCCTGGGGTCTGGGCGAAAACGTGGTGCAAGGGGCCGTGGACCCGGACGAGTACCAGGTTTTCAAACCGTTCCTGGACACCCCCGCCCTGACGCCAATTCTGGAAAAACGGCTGGGCGCCAAGGCCATCAAGATGATCCAGGACCGCGACGGCAGCCCGCGCAACGTGCCCGCGTCCAAGGCCGAGCGGGCGCGATATGTCCTCAGCGACGAGGAGATCCTGACGCTGGCCCGGCAAGCCAAGGTGATCGAAGACCACTATGGCATGCCGATGGACATGGAATGGGCCCGCGACGGGGAAACCGGCAGGATCTACATCGTGCAGGCCCGGCCGGAAACCGTTCAGTCGCGCACTGGCGCCGGAACGCTGAGAACCTGTTCAGTGATGGATCCGGGGCGCATGCTGGTGACCGGGATGAGTGTCGGCAGCGGCGCTGTTTCAGGCCGCGTGTCGATCATCGAAAGCGCTGATGACATCAGCCGGTTCGTTGAGGGCTCGGTGCTGGTGACCGGCACCACCGACCCCGACTGGGTACCGGTTATGAAACGGGCCGCTGCCATTGTCACCGATCATGGCGGCCGCACCTCGCACGCGGCCATTATCAGCCGCGAATTGGGCCTGCCCGCCATCGTCGGTTGCGGCAATGCCACCGAGGTTCTGCATGATCAGCAGGACGTCACGGTATCCTGTGCAGGCGGGGACAACGGCATTGTGACCGAAGGGCTGTCGCAAATAGCCGTCACCGAAGACTCCCTTGCGGATCTGCCCCGGCCTGAAACCAAAATCATGCTCAACCTGGCCAACCCCAGTGCAGCGCTGCGCTGGTGGCGGCTGCCGGTTGACGGTGTCGGGCTGGCGCGGATGGAATTTGTGATCAGCAACGCCGTGCGTGCCCATCCGATGGCGCTTGCCCGCTTCGATCAGATACACGATCCGGACACCCGCGCCGCAATCGATCGGCTGACCGAAGGCTATGGCGAAAAAACCGAATACTTCGTCGACCGCCTCGCCCGGGGCCTGTCCCGGATTGCCGCCTTCTGCTATCCCAAGCCGGTGATCATCCGGATGAGCGATTTCAAAACCAATGAATACGCCGATCTGCTGGGCGGCCGGGGTTTTGAACCGTTAGAAGAAAACCCGATGATGGGCTTCCGGGGAGCCTCGCGGTATTATTCTGACGAATACCGCGCCGGGTTTGCGCTGGAATGCCAGGCGATTGCCCGGTTGCGCGGGCAGATGGGCTTTGACAACGTGATCGTGATGATCCCCTTCTGCCGCACCCCGGAAGAGGCAGACCGCGTTCTGGCGGTCATGGCGGAACACGGGCTGAAGCGTGGTGACGATGGGCTCGAGGTCTATGTGATGTGCGAAATCCCCGCCAATGTCCTGCGCGCAGGCGAATTTGCGCAGCGGTTTGACGGCTTCTCCATCGGCTCAAACGACCTCACGCAGCTGACACTGGGCATCGACCGCGACTCTGACGCCTTGGCAGAGATGTTCCGCGAGGACGATCCGGCGGTGCTGTGGATGATCGAAACCGTCATCCGCGAAGCGCATAAGGCGGGATCCAAGGTCGGATTTTGCGGCCAGGCCCCCAGCAATGACCCGGGCTATGCCCGTCGCCTGGTGGAATTCGGCATCGACAGCATTTCGGTCACGCCTGACAGTTTCCTGCAGGTTCTGCGCAACGCTGCCGCTGCGGAATCCAGCTAAACGGCCTGAACCGCGCATATCGGCAGCAGCGCCTGCACCTGGCCGCTCCCGAACAGCGCGGTCCCTTCTGATCCAACCGTAGCAGCCGCCGCGGCAACGCCCCAGCGCAATGCCTGATCAAGCGGCTCGCCCCGGGCCAGGGCCAGCGTCAGCGCACCGGTGAACGCATCTCCAGCCCCGATTTTGCTGCACACCTCAACCTGCGGGGCGCGGCAAAAGAACCGCTGGCCTTGCGTGGCCAGAATGGACCCTTCTGCCCCGCGCCCGCCAACCACAATACGCGCCGCACCGCGCGCGATCAGGTCTTGGGCAAACGCCAGACTGTCCTCAACGGACGCCAGTGGCTGCCCGGCAGACTGTTCCGCCTCCCGCTGATCAAGCCGCAGGACATGCAACGGTTTGGCGGGCGAGGCCAGCAGATGGCTCAGCGCCGCCTTTGATGTATCCACAACCAGCTTGTGGGTGCGCGGCGCAAGCGCCTCCATGATCTGCTGCGGGAAATCGTCATCCAGCCCTGACGTGATACCACCGCTAAGAATCACGTACCCATCTTCAGGCGCAGCCGAAGCGACCGCACTCAGAAGCCGGGCGCTGTCGGCGCCGTCCATCGTCTCACCCGGAACGCTGAACCGGAACTGCTCGCCGGTTGTTTCATCGGTCACGGCAAAGCTTTGCCGTGTTTCACCGCCTGCGGAAACCGCCCGCACCGGCACATCCTCAGCCGCCAGAAGCCGCAGCAGCCATTCGCCCATAGCACCGCCGGCCGCAACCAGCGCCGTCACATCCCCGCCAAGCTTGCGGATCGCACGGGCAGCATTGACGCCGCCGCCGCCAGGGTCGACGCGCGGCGCCCCGCAATACAGCTTGAGCCCGGCAACCACCCGCTCAACAGAGGTCGACAGATCAACAGCGGGGTTGAGCGTGATTGTCAGAATCCCGGAAACCGGTTCGCATTCCTCTCTGCCCCTGCGGGCAGCAGCAGACCCAGCCATGTTCAATCCCTTTTCAGGATCATCGCCAGCCGCAGAACCGCCGCCAGGACAGCTTGCGCCAGAACTGGCGACTGGCCCAGACCGATCGCCGCATCGTTATCGAGTTTGCCGTTTTCCCGCAAAGTACAATGCCAGCGGCCGTGTTTGCCATAGGCACGTCCCCGGATATGCACATCCCAATCCGGAAAGGCATTATCGGCAACATGCATTGCACCGTCCGCAGTGCCGATCCGCTGCGCAGTGTTCTCCTCATCCTGCACAGTATCCGGCAGCAGAAACACAAGTGCACGCAGCACGCCGTCTAAATCCGCCAGGGTGAAATCTGTCCTGCTTTCCAACCGGTCAATCAGGACTTCCAGTTCCGGGTCTTGCATAGCCACCTCTCCAGCTTCTTGGATTTCTATCGGACTTCCGCAACGCCAATAACATAGTTCTTGCCGTATGCCCGGGCGCACCGCGGACACGTTGTATAGAACATGTAGACAGATCCGGCGGTTTTACCGCCTGCTTCGGCAGCGACCTCCATTTCGTGCTCCCAATCCTTTGCCTTGCGGTAGGACCCCTCAAAGACCCGGGTGATGAAATCTCCTGAGAACTCTGTCATTTCCTCGCCGGGCACCTCTCCCGTCACCGCAAAGAAATGCTCACCTTCAAGCACGGACAGGTCGCGGCTGAGGACCAGATATCCGTCCGGGTCCTGTACGCCGGCTTCTTCGATATGCGTCTGCACCCGGGTAAAAACACTACCCATGTTCAGTGGAACATGCAGCACGCAGCGGGTTTTTGCCCGGACAAACGGCTTGTTCTCAAAATGCAGATGGAGTCCGTCCCAGCCTTCAGGATTGAACCTGGGGCAGCAGCCAGTCGTATTGTCTGTCATGTCCATCATTGGCAAGCAATTGGTGTCAATGCCCGTACCCTCCCGGTCTCCCAAGATACTGTCAGTCTATGCCCGCTGCCACGGGCCGAAATGATTTACATCAATCGCGCCCGCCGCCCGGACAGCCGCCTCAGCCCTTGCTCCGAATAATCAGCGGACAGCGCGCCGCGTTCTGAATGCGTGCGGCCGATGGCAAATCCGCAAGCGGCGCCGTAGCAATGACAGCTGCCGGGTCTCCATGCCGCCTGCAGCCCGCGTTGCAGCGGCCAGCTCCGTTCCAGCCGGACATGCAATCAGCTCCACAAGCGGCTTGCCCGTCTTTCGGGCCAGCCGGACCGCATATTCCGGCACCTCCTACCCTTCCGCCAGGATCAGCACAATGCAGCTCGCAGCGCGCAAAATCGGCTTGAATCCGGCAATCACGATGTCGCCAGCCTCAGCAAACCTGCGCAACTCTTCCTGCACATGGCCTTCAGCCTCCCGGAAGGGCTTTGTTGCGCAAATCGGTTGATGAGCAGGCTTCCGCTTTCCCCGGACGGACTTATCCTACGGCCCCAGTGACGGGTATGCCAAGAGCGGTGTAGCGGTTGAGGACAGCGATGCGGATTTGGATTTCCGCGACCTGTCTATCGAAGTCGCGCGCCATGAGTGACTGACCAAGAAGTTTCACACAGTTCATCTTGCTCTCGACAAGGCTCCGGCGGTGATATCCGCTCCATCGTCTCCAGATGGCGCGGCCCAGGTATCGCGGCGCGTTGACCGCTTCGTTCCGGGCGATGGCGCCTGCGCTCGTGGGTTTCCACGGCTTGGCATTCTTGCGCGGTGGGATGACGGCATGGGCGCCACGGGCAGCAATCGCGTCGTGGCATTTGCGCGTGTCGCAGGCTCCGTCTGCGGTCACTGACCTGATATCGTGATCGGGAGGGATTTGGTCGAGCAGTTCGGGCAGCGTCGGTGCATCACCGACATTGCTGGCGGTGACTGCGACGGCGCGCACCTCCAGCGTTTCCTCGTCGATCCCTATGTGTATCTTGCGCCAAATCCGCCGCTTAGGGTCGCCATGCTTGCGGGCGTCCCACTCGCCTTCTCTCTCGGCCTTGATACCCGTGCTGTCCGCTGCCCGGCAGTGGTTTGCTTGCAAGCCATGAGAGGGGATCAGAAGGTTCAGCGGGCCGGTTCCACCACGATATGGCAGGCTCACATTCAGCATCTTCTGGCGGCGGCAAAGAGTGCTGAAATCGGGCACGATCCAGTCCAACCCGATCAACCGCAACAGGCTCTCGACGAAACCCGTGGTTTGCCGCAGCGGCAAGCCAAACAGGACTTTCAGGGTCAGGCACGTCTGGATCGCCGCATCGCTGAATTGCTGTTGCCGACCGCGCTTGCCAGTCGGTGGCGGGGTCCAGACCATTCCAGGGTCAAACCAGACCGGAAGCGATCCGCGTTGCTTCAGTGCTGTGTTGTACGAAGGCCAGTTCGTGGTCGTGTACTTCGTCGGGGACCAACTGCTCATGCTTCCCAGCTATCATGCTGGATTCAATCAGTGAATCCCTGAACCGATTTGTGCAACAAAGCCCCATGGTTGGCAAAGTGCCGTATTTAGATTTCTCTGCATAAATTGGTTTAAAATAACTGAAAGCAGCACGCCTGACAAAAACCATTCTACGCTCTCGAAACCGACACAGGTCGCTATCTCATTGAAGATCCTGGCTTGGTCAGTTTCTACAAGGACGTTTTCAAAATCCTCCGCGCTCAATAAGACGTGGTGACAATTACTCTGCTGGGCAACTTGCATCGCCCTCCTGAGAAAAAAGACAATGTCATTGTAGGCCTTTTCTTGAAGCGTCTATGCCAGAAAGCTGTGCTGCCGCCAGGATTCATATGGCGGATACAATACTCCATGCGCCTCAAGAACTAGACGTCCCTGATAACAGATATCCTGGAATGTGGTTGTCGCTGTTTTGTGGGTACCGGCATGTACTATGAGCTTCATGCTGTCGCGCCTTGGTCAATGTCGTAGACCCACCCTGCAGTGAATTCGCTCCAAAGACATGCAGTCTTACCGGTCGATAGCACGCTCATCAAGGCCTGGGCGCCGATGAAGAGTTTCCAGTTGAAGACGGCGGGCTCGCCGCCCCAAGATGATGGGCCGGATGACCTGCGCATGCGCCTGCCGGGCAATGGACGGCCGCGCCGAACGCAGGGCTGCGCTGGATATGCTGCACCGCCACTCCCCTGGATCGACGCGGCAGCTGACCTTGGGGGACGGCAAGGGATATGATGCCGCCGAATTCGTCGCGGATCTCCGCCAGGCCTGCGTCACTCCGCACGCCGCCAGGAAAGCGGCGCATTCAGCAATCGACGGGCGCACAACCCGGCACAAAGGCTATGCCCTGTCCCAGAAGCACCGCAAGCGGATCGAAGAAGCCTTCGGCTGTCCCAGACCGTCTATCGCGGCCTCAAGCGGGTGCGGTCCCGCTGCATCCTCACGCTCGCCGCTGGAAATCCTGCCCGGTTGCCCCGGTTTCTGGCGGGTGAGGCTGGATGATGCGGCCATAGGCCGACTTCCAGCCATCTGATCCGGAAGATCGATGACGGATCATCCCATCGGGGAGAACAGCGTCCCGCTGGCCTGACGAATTCAGCGGCCTGCTAGACCTTCATCGGCTTGCCGGCCACATAGGTCTGCGCGATGGATCGGTCGTCACCCAGGGTCTGCAGGATGAACAGCTCTTCGGACAGCGTCTCTGCCCGCTGCATCCGCAGTTCCATCGCCGGGGTGGCGCGGGAATCCAGGACCACGATATCGGCCTCGGTGCCGGCCTCCAATGTGCCGATCTTGTCGTCCAGCCCCAGCGCAGCCGCATTGCCGCGGGTGATCCAGTGGAAGGCGCGCAAAGGGTGCAGTTTCTGGTTCTGCAATTGCAGAACCTTGTAGCCCTCGTTCAGCGTTTGCAGCATGGAATAGCTGGTGCCCGCGCCAATATCTGTGGCAATCGCATTGGTGATGCCGCGCGCGCGCAGGCCTGCGTCGTCGAACAGCCCGCTGCCCAGAAACAGGTTGGAGGTCGGACAGAACACCGGTTTGGCCTTAGTTTCGGCCAGCGCATCGATCTCGCGCGGTTGCAGGTGGATCGAATGGCCCAGCAGCATCTTTTCGGTCAGCAGCCCATAGGACTGGTAAACATCCAAGTAATCGCGCGCCTGCGGATAGAGTTCCGCGGTAAAGGCGATCTCGTCATGGTTCTCCGACAGATGCGTCTGCACGTAGCAATCGGGGTGTTCCTTCACCAGGGCGCCCGCCATTTCCATCTGGTCAGGGGTGGAGGTGATGGCAAAGCGCGGCGTGACCGCATAAAGCCCGCGGCCTTTGCCGTGGTATTTCGCAATCAGCGCCTTGGTGTCGTCATAGCCGCTGACCGGCGTGTCCAGGAGCCCCTCCGGCGCGTTGCGATCCATCAGTACCTTGCCGCCTATCATCCGCATATTGCGCTGTGCGGCCTCGTTGAAATAGGCCTCGGCAGACGCTTTATGGACGGAGCAATAAGCGACCGCTGTAGTGGTGCCGTGACTGGTCAGAAGGTCAAGGAAGTGGCCGGCCATCTTGGCGCTGTGGCTTGCGTCGGCAAAGCGGGTCTCCTCGGGGAAAGTATAGTTGTTCAGCCACTCCAGCAGTTGCGAGCCCCAGGACGCAACCACCTGCACCTGCGGGAAGTGCAGGTGGGTGTCGATGAAGCCCGCCATAAGGATGTTCGGGCGGTGGTCGATCACCTCCGCCTGCGCGGCCTGTACGGCGAGGTCGCCGTAGTTGCCCTTGGCCAGGATCGTTCCGTCCGCCACCAGCAGCGCGCCGTCTTCGATGAACTCATAAGCGCTGGTGTCCTCAGCGCCTTGCGGCTCTGCGGTGAAGGTCAGCACCCGCCCGCGCAGCAGTGTCTGTTTCGCTGTCATTTCTGTATTGTCCTTGGTTGCTGGCAGGGGGCGCGACGCCCCCTGCCCTGTCCGTTAAGGTTATTCGCCTGCCGGCAGGTGCGGCACATGAGGTTTTGCACTGTCGTCCTCAGCTTCCTCGTACCCATCCGCTTTGTGGAAGATCGGATAGATGAACAGGAAACCGGCCGCGATCAGATAGCCCATCGCGACACCGCTGAACTCCGGCCAATGCAGGCTGGCAGAATGGATCACGCCGACCAGCGACATTGCCGCTGCTGCCAGGGCAAAGCCGCCCGCGTTGCGGAAATCACCGTCGATCACGCTGGCGACGATGGCACCCCAGATCAGGCCAGTCAGGATGGCGCCCTGGCTAAGAGCCTGGTGGCCTTCGAAATGCGCGCCTTGCTGCAGCAGCGCTGCGGTTAGCTCCGGATCGCCCAGCTGTGCCATGCCAGTGGCACCGAGTGCGCCCAGGGCGCCGGCCATTGCGCCCCATTTCACCATCAGGAAGGCGGAGACATGCGGCATCATCGCGATGGTCACCGCGGCGATATGGTCGGTCTTCACCGAATGCGCGGTATTGGTCACCAGGCTGAGCGCCACAAACACCAGCACCGGCGCGGCAGCAGCTACGGGGATCAGGTTGTTGAGGAACGCCAAGAGGCCAAAGAAGGCGGCAAAGGGGATCACCAGACCAACGCCGATGATATAGCCCGAGCGCGCGCCCATCCGCTTGTAGGCCGGGTGGCCGATATAGGCTGTGGTCGGGAACGGCGAGCCGAAGACTGCACCGATCATGGTGCCGACGCCATCGGTTACCTGACACAGGCCCACCGGATAATGGTCGCCCGCCGCCTCGGCGCTTTCGACGTTATTCATGGTCTCGATGAAGTTGTAGATCTGAACCGGCACCAGAACCAGGAACAGCTCCGGGTTGGCAAACAGATGCTGGATGCCGGCAATCAGATCACCGAAGTAGGGGATCGGCAGGTAGACGCCCACGCCCTCGAAGGAGACCGAAGCCTTGCCCATTCCCAGCGCCACGACAGTACCCACGATCAGCGCCAGCAGGCCTGCGGGAATGTTGAATGGCAGCCGGTGACGGCCCACCAGGCCCCACAGGATGATGATCATCGAAGCGAAACCGATGAACGGATCCTCGAAAATCGTCGCCAGCGGCACGGTGCCGATGAACACCAGTGCAATGCCGCAGAGGGTGCCCAGCATACCGGCGCGCGGAGTCACCCGCTTCAGCCAAGGGCCGACGATGGCACCCAATGCGGCGACAATGCCGCCCATGAAGCCGGCGCCAATGCCCACCTGCCAGGCCAGCATGGCGTCATTTGTGGACCAATAGATCGGCCCGATCACCCCGAACAGATAGACAAACATCACCGGGGTCGAGATGCCATAAGGCAGCGCGGTCACGTCCCGGCCCTGTTTCTCGGCGAAATGCTTGGCCATCCAGGTGTAAACCGCGATCCCGGCCAGGATCGCCACCGCAGCGCCTGGCACGATACGGCCGAACACGATGTCCGCCGGCATGTTGAACACAAATTGACAGATGCCCGAAAGCACGATCAGGTTGATCAGGTTGTCGGTGAACAGCGCCCAGAATGCACTGAAGTCATTCCGCGCGAACAGTTTGTAAGTATAGCTCCGCCCTTTGGTCATGGCGGCCTCCTCCTATCAGAGGACGCAGTCCTTAACGGCTGATCTTCCCAGCCGTGTCTCCCTCTGCGTCCGGTTGCTTGCCTGTTTCAGGCAGGTCTGTGCCCCTTGCGGGGGTGGACGCGGCAGTTTCAGAGGTCAAATCAGCGATCACTTCCGCGGCCACGAAGGCCGCGATGACGCTGGGCCGCTTGTCGCGGCTGCCGCCTGCCCCGATGGGGCAGATGAGACGGTCGGTTCCCAGACCGTCGCAATGGTCCCGGCACCAGCGGCGGAATTTCTCCCGCTTGGTGGCCGATCCGATCAGGCCGACATAGCCTGCATCGCCGCGCTGCAGGGCAGCGGAGGCAAGCAGGAAGTCGAGCGCATGATCGTGGGTGAGTACAACAAAGGCGCTGCCCGCCGGGGCGGTGGCGATGTCGATCTCGGGAATGGCGCTTTGGCGGATTTCCACATCCGCTTGGCACAAGTTCAATTCTTCGGAGCGCTGGTCGATCAGGATGCAGCGCAGCGGCATATGCTGGAACAGGTCCGCCAGCGCCCGGCCCACATGGCCCGCGCCCATCACATAGACATGCGGCAGCGCCTGTTCCTCGGCCTTGGCAGCGGTGACGGCCGCCGCGCGGTCGGGTTGGCGCATCTGCGCCAGCGACATTTCCACCCGGCCGCCGCAGCACTGGCCGATTTCCGGCCCCAGCGGCACATCCAGCGTGTCGCTGAGCACATCCTGCTTCAGCATCCGCCGGGCGTGGTCAATGGCGATATATTCCAGCTGGCCGCCGCCAATGGTCCCCCACAGGCCGTCCGCTGCAACAAACATGCAGGTGCCGACTTCACGCGGGGAGGACCCCCGGACGCGGGTCAGCGCGATCTGCACCACACGGCAGTGGCTGGCCAGAAAGTCCTGGAGGGAGAGGCGGCGGGCCATGGCTCAGCCCTGCCCTTTGAGGGTTTCGATCGCCATCAGCACGCGTTCCGGCGTGGCGGGAGCATCCAGGCGCGGGCAGACCTTGTAGTCCGCAGTGCTGGCCACCGCCATCGACAGCGCCTCGAACACTGAGATGCCCAGCATGACCGGCGGTTCGCCCACGGCCTTGGACCGCTTGATGGTGCGTTTCTTGTTCACCGACCATTGGGCCAGCTGCGTGTTGAAGATGCGCGGCCGGTCAGAGGCCAGCGGGATCTTGTAGGTCGACGGCGCATGGGTGCGCAGGCGGCCTTCGCCGTCCCACCACAGTTCTTCGGTGGTCAGCCAGCCCATCCCCTGGATAAAGGCGCCCTCCACCTGGCCCTTGTCCAGAACCGGGTTCAGCGAGCGGCCCACGTCATGCAGAATGTCGGTACGCTCGACCCGGTATTCGCCAGTCAGCGTATCGACGGAGACTTCCGAGCAGGACGCGCCATAGGCGTAATAGAAGAAGGGCTGCCCCTTGCCCGCAGCGCGGTCCCAGTGGATTTCCGGCGTCTTGTAGAAACCCGCTGCCGACAGGTGGACTCGGGCCATATAGGCCTCTTTCACCAGCGTGTCGAAGGGGATGACCTCGCTGCCTACGCGTACGCGGTTCGGCAGGAACTCTACTTCCGCCTCGGACACTTCATACGTTTCCGCTGCGAATTTGGTCAGCCGGGCTATGATCTGCTCCGCCGCATCCAGCGCCGCCATGCCATTCAAGTCCGAGCCGGACGAGGCCGCTGTGGCCGAGGTGTTCGGCACTTTCTCGGTTGTGGTCTTGGTGATCTTGATACGCTCGAAATCCACCTGAAAAGCGTCGGCCACAACCTGCGCCACCTTGGTGTTGAGGCCTTGCCCCATCTCGGTGCCGCCGTGGTTCAGGTGGATCGAGCCGTCATTGTAAACATGGATCAAGGAACCGGCCTGATTGTACCAGGTCGCGGTGAAGGAAATACCGAACTTGACCGGTGTCAGGGCAATACCTTTCTTGATGATCTTCGACTCCTTGTTGAAGGCGATGATCTCTTCGCGGCGCTTGCGGTACTCGGCGCTTTCTTCCAGCTCGCCGATCAGCCGGTCGAGGATATTGTCCTCCACCTTCTGGTGGTACGGCGTCAGGTCGCGACCGTCTTCGCCGTAAAAATTGGCCTTGCGCACATCCAGCGGGTCCTTGCCCAGGACATAGGCGATCTCTTCGATCATCCGCTCCGCCGCGACCACACCCTGCGGGCCGCCAAAGCCGCGGAATGCGGTGTTGGAGACGGTGTTGGTCTTCATCGGGCGGCTTTTCAGCAGCACGTTCGGGTAGAAATAGGCGTTATCCGCATGGAACAGTGCCCGGTCGGTGACCGGCCCGGACAGGTCCGAGGAATAGCCGCAGCGCGCGGCAAAGCCGCCCTCTACCGCCTGAATGCGGCCCGCGTCGTCAAAGGCGACGTCATAGTCGATCACGAAGTCATGGCGCTTGCCGGTTGCGGTCATGTCCTGATCGCGGTCCGGGCGGATCTTGACGGCACGGTTGTGTTTCTTTGCAGCAATTGCTGCCACCGCGCAGAACAGGTTCATCTGGCTTTCCTTGCCGCCAAAACCGCCGCCCATTCGGCGCACGTTGACCGTCACCGCGTTGTTCGCAACGCCCAGAACATGCGCCACCATATGCTGCGCCTCGCTCGGGTGCTGGGTGGAGCAATGCACGGTCACATCCTCATCCTCGCCCGGAATGGCAAAGGCGATGTGGCCTTCCAGATACATGTGGTCCTGTCCGCCGACGGTCATCTGCGCCTGAATGCGGTGGGCGGCACTCTTGCGGCCGGCCTCGACATCGCCGCGCTTCAGCGTCAAGGGTTCGGTGACCATCGGGTAACCGGCCTCCTGCGCCTGGACCGGGTCCAGGGCGTGCGGCAGCACCTCGTAATCCACCTGCGCCAGCTCGGCGGCACGGCGGGCGGCATCGCGGGTTTCAGCAATCACCGCAAACATCGGCTGCCCGTGGAATTCCACCTTCTCGGTCGGGAACACCGGCTCGTCATGTTTACCGGTGGGGCTGATGTCGTTAACGCCGGGCACATCCGCGGCGGTCAGCACATCCACCACGCCGGGGGCGTTGCGGACGGCCGACAGGTCGATGCCCTTAATTTTGGCATGCGCCACGGTGGAGACACCCAGGTAGGCGTGCAGCGTGCCAAAGGGTTCGGCGATATCGTCGGTGTATTCGGCGCGCCCCGTCACATGCTTGATCGCGCTGTCATGCTGGCGGTCATGGTGAACGGCGCCGCTGATGGTCTGATGGTCTTTCATCTCAAAATCTCCTCAGGCGACGGCCAGCCGGACGGCACCGGCGGTTCCCGCATCATGTTCCAAGTAGAAACGGCGCAGCAGGTTGCTGGCCGACAGCATCCGGTAGTCAGCAGAGGCGCGCCAGTCGCTCAAGGGTGTGAAGTCCTGCTGCACTGCCTCCGCTGCCGCATCGAACGCCGGTTCGCCCCAGGGCTGTCCAACCAGCGCAGCCTCGGCACTGGCGGCGCGCTTGGGCGTTGCCGCCATGCCGCCGAACGCAATGCGGGCCGCGGTGATCACACCGTCTGCCACGTCCACGCTGACTCCGGCAGCAACCGAGGAAATATCTTCATCCCGGCGCTTGGAGATCTTGTAGGCAGCATCAATTTGACCATCCCGGCGCAGCGGAATGCGGATTGAGGCGACAAAATCCCCAGGCTCGCGGTCCTGCTTGCCATAGTCGATAAAGAATTCTTCCAGTGGCAGGGTGCGGCTGCCGCCCTTTTTCTGCAGCGTCACCTCGGCGCCAAGAGAGATCAGTACCGGCGGTGTGTCCCCGATGGGCGAGCCGTTGGCGATATTGCCGCCGATGGTGCCCATGTTGCGCACCTGCCAGCCGGCGATGCGGTCCCAGTATGCGCTTAGATGCGGGAAGGCATCACGGATCGCCGCCTCGCTTTCGGTATAGGTGACGCCGGCACCGATGATCAGCGCCTCGTCGGTCAGCTCGATGGACTTCAGCTCTTCCAGATGGGACACAAACACCACCGGAGAGATCGGCTTCATGAATTTGGTGACCCACAGGCCGACATCGGTGGAGCCTGCCACGATGGTCGCGTTGGGGTTCTCTGCCAGCACCTGCGCCAGATCGGCGCTATTCAGTGGCAGGATGGCGCGGTCGTCCTCGGGGCCGGTCACCACGCGGGCGTCCGGCTGAATCGCCTGCAGCTTGGCGGTCAGACTAACGCGTTCTTTGGTCAGGTAATCATTGGCCGGGGAGCCGTATTGGTTCACCGCCAGCGCGGCCCGCACAATCGGCTCATAGCCGGTGCAGCGGCAGAGGTTGCCCTGTACCGCGGTTTCCACCTCAGCCCCGGTCGGCTGCGGGTTTTCCATCCATAGCGCATAAAGCGACATCACAAAGCCCGGCGTGCAGAAACCGCACTGGCTGCCGTGGTATTCCACCATCGCCTGCTGCACCGGGTGCAGCCGCCCGCCCGGGCCGGACAGATGCTCAACCGTCACCACATGGCAGCCATTGAGCGACGCCAGGAAACGGATGCAGGCGTTCACCGCCTCATAACGCAGGGCGCCATTCTGCAGCCGTCCCACCAGCACAGTGCAGGCGCCGCAGTCACCCTCAGCGCAGCCTTCCTTGGTACCGGTCAGGCGCTGCTCCAGGCGCAGAAAATCCAGCAAGGTGGTGGTCGCCTTCAGGTCCTCCAGCACAATGTCCTTGCCGTTCAGAAGAAAGCGGATGTCGGTTTGATGTGCCATCTGGCCTCCCGATTGTCTGTGGGCCGTGCTGGCCCGCTTATGACATTTTTACCCTGTTCGACTGCCTCGGTTAACGGCTGCAATCGCGAAAGCCTTTCAACACCCTGTTGAGAATGATTAGGCTAAAGCATGCCGGAACCGGCGTCCCTGCCGCCTGCCGCTCCAATGGGCAGGTCGCAAGCGCGCCCCGCAAAGGTCTGTGAACCATGTCTTATCTGGAATCCCTGCGGGTTTTTACCCGAGTCGTCGAACTGGGCAGCATCACCTCTGGCGGGCGGGATCTGCGGCTGACACCGGCGGTCGCCAGCAAACGGATCAAGGAGCTTGAAAAGCACCTTGGCGTCCGCCTGTTCAACCGCACGACGAGATCGCTGACCCCGACTGAGGCCGGAAAGCTGTTTTATGCCGAGGCGAAGAAAGTCCTCGAATCGATTGAGGACGCCGAGGCGGTGGTCTCGCAGTTCTCCGAGGCGCCGCGCGGGGTGATCCGGGTGACCGCGCCGCTTGGTGTCGGCCGCCGTATCATTGCGCCGTTGGTGCCGGGATTTGTCGAGGACTATCCCGCCACCGAAATCCGCATGCGGATGTCGGACCGCAAGGTCGACATTCTGGCCGACGGGCTGGACGTGGCGTTCTTCATCGGGACTCCGCATGATTCCACGCTGAAAATGCGAAAGATCGCCAATTGCGCGCGGGTGCTGTGCGCCGCGCCGGCCTATCTTGAGCGGCACGGGACGCCGCAGGTGCCGGAGGATCTGCTGACCGGCCACAACTGCCTGCTGCTGCGCTATCCGCGCTCGCCGGAATATTTCTGGACGCTGGACACGCCGGAGGGGCCGCGCAAGCTGGAGGTGTCAGGGAAATACGATGCCGACGACAGCGATGTGCTGACCAATTGGGCGCTGGACGGGCACGGCATTGTCAACAAGCCGCGGTTTGACGTGGCCGCGCATCTGCGCTCTGGCGCGCTGGTCGAGGTGCTGCGGGATACGCCGCCGGAGCCGACCATTTTCGGCTGCCTCTATCCGCACCGGAAACTGCAGGACCCCAAGATCCGCCTGTTTGTTGACCATGCAGTGAAACACGGGCTGGCGGCCTTCAGGCGGAGCGAGGCGGGAAGTTAGCAAGCGAAAAGACGGGCTTCATTGGCCCGCCTTCTTCAGTCAAGCGTCCGTGCCTCAGCAGCGGTGCGGATTTTCTTCGCAATAGATCAAGTTGGCCGCGGCCCCGACTGCGGCGCCTGTCACCAGGTTGCCGTCCAGAACGGCAGACCCGGCAGCACCGGCGCCAGCGCCATAAACCAGCCGCTCGCCGGTGGTGTCACCGCAGGCCGCAAGGGTGGTACAGATGGCAAATCCAATAGCGATGGGTGCCTTAAACATTGTATTACCTCCGTCAACGTCCAAATCCCGCAGTTCTGCCGCGGTCCCAAACGGCCAGTCTCCGGCGATTGGTGCCGGAGGAAGAGTGCCCGAAAGGAATTGGCGCTGTGGCTGAACAGACCGGAAGCCTTGAGAAACCGGTCAATTTGGGCAAACCCTTTGCGGGACTAACGCGGGTCCGGTTGGTTTGGTTCCAGCCAACAGGTGCATAGCCGGGGTGCACGCGCGGTGCTGCAAAAAAATGGCCCCGCCTTAAAGGCAGGGCCATCCTGGTTATTCAGGCTTTTAAGTTTAGTTCGCAGCCAGCGCGAACGGCAGATTCTTGGAAGCGCTGCCGTACCAGCGGCGGATCAAAGCGCGCTCCTCGTCCTCCATAAAGGTCACATTGGCGGGCGGCATCGCGTGGGTGGCGCCAGCCTGGAGGTAGATCTCCTTGGCGTATTTCGCCACATCGGCCGGAGTCTCCAGCAGCACGTTCTTGGGCGCTCGGCGGATCCCGTCATAGTAGGGCTCCCGCGCGTGGCACATCGCACAACGGCCCGGCACCACATTCATCACATCCTCGAAATGCTGATTGCTGGCAAAGACCTGCTCGCTTTTGGTCAGCTCCCGCGCTTCGGATTCCTCATATGTATCTTGTTGCAGAGGCGCTTGGCTCAGGATCATGATGCCGATGAACAGGATGGCGGTCACAGGCCAGGTCCAGGTCGGGTTGCTGGTCCCTGCGTGGTTGCTGTTGAAGTAATGGCGGATGGTCACCCCCATCAGGAACACCAGCGCCGCGATCAGCCAGTTGTACTCGGTGGCAAAGGCCAGCGGATAGTGGTTGGACAGCATCAGGAACACGACCGGCAGCGTCAGATAGTTGTTATGGGTCGAGCGCAGCTTGGCGATCTTGCCATACTTGGCATCCGGCGTGCGGCCTTCCTGCAGATCCTTCACCACAATACGCTGGTTCGGCATGATGATGAAAAAGACGTTTGCAGTCATGATCGTCGCGGTAAAGGCACCCAGATGCAGCATCACTGCGCGGCCGGTGAATATCTGGTTGTAGCCCCAGCCCATGGCGACCAGCAGAACAAACAGCAGCACCATCAGAAGGGTCGGCTGTTCCCCCAGCGGCGATTTGCACAGCGCGTCATAGACCAGCCAGCCGATGCTCAGCGAAGCGCCGGAAATCAGAATGCCCTGCCACAGGGCCAGATCGGCTTTGCTGGAGTCGATCAGGTACAGCTCGCCGCCCGCCCAATAGACGATCATCAAAAGGCCGGCACCCGACAGCCAGGTGGCGTAGCTCTCCCATTTGAACCAGATCAGATGGTCCGGCATGTTCTCCGGCGCCACCAGGTATTTCTGGATGTGATAGAAACCGCCGCCATGGACCTGCCATTCCTCGCCATGCGCGCCGACCGGCAGATGCGGAACTTTCCGCAAGCCGAGGTCCAGCGCGACGAAATAGAAGGACGACCCGATCCAGGCAATGGCGGTGATGACGTGAAGCCAGCGGACAGCAAAGCCCAGCCAGTCCCACATGATCACAAGCTCTTCCATTGTTCTCTCCTCATAAGCTTTGACCCAAGACTAGAGCATGCCGTTATTTTCATGTATTAGGTAAAAAATCCAAGCTGTTTCAAAATAACGCAAAGAATACTTGAATGGCCTATCTCGACAACATCCGCACCTTTGTCCGGGTTTATGAACTTGGCAACATGTCCGCCGCCGCGCGGGACATGCGGATATCGGCCGCCGTGGCGTCGTCGCGCATATCGCAGCTGGAGGATCACCTGAATGTGCGGCTGTTCCAGCGCACCACCCGGCTTTTGAACCCGACCGAGCAGGGCAATCTGTTCTATCAAGGTGCAGTGAAAATCCTGGAAGCCGTGGATGAGGCCGAGGCGGATATCAGCAGCGTGACCCAGACACCGCGCGGCACGCTCTATGTGGCGGCGCCTTTGGGGCTGGGGCAGCGTCTGGTTGCGCCCGCGGTGCCGAAGTTCAAGGAAGCCTATCCGCTGATCTCGATCCGGCTGCGGATGTCGGACCGCAAGCTGGACCTGGCCGCGGAGGGCTTGGACGCGGCGTTTTTCCTGGGCGTGCCGGAGGATTCCAATCTGCGTATCCGCAAGATCGCTGACTGCCCGCGGGTGCTGTGCGCCTCACCGGACTATATCAGGCAACGCGGACAGCCGAAGAACAGTGAGGAACTGAAGACCGACGCGCATGACTGCCTGAACCTCCGCTATCCCGGCGCACCGGAGTTTCAGTGGCCGCTGCGCAGCCAGGACGGGGTCAAGCGGGTCACAGTCACCGGACCGTTTGAATCGGATCACGGCGACGTGCTGACCAACTGGGCGCTGGACGGGCATGGAATCATCCTGAAACCGGTGTTCGAGATCTCGGAACACCTCGCCTCCGGCCGGCTGGTGCCGGTGCTGGCAGAGGAGCCGCCGATCCCGATTCAGATGGCCTGTCTGTATGTGCATCGCCGCCACCAGGATCCCAAGGTGCGGCTGTTCATGGATTTCATGGTGGATCACATCCAGGCATCGCTGCCCTCAGAATGAAAAAGCCCGCCCCAGTTTCCTGAGACGGGAACCGCCGGCATATGCCCAGCGGGAGGAGAGGTATCTCGGGGAGTGCGGCTCAGCTGCCGCGGTAAGTCGAATAGCCGTAGGGCGACAGCAACAGCGGCACATGATAGTGGCTGTCTGCCTCACTGATGCCGAACCGCAGCGGCACTTCATCCAGGAACAGAGGAGCGGCGCCTGCCTGCCCGGTTGCGCGCAGATAGCCGCCGGCATGGAACACCAGTTCATAGGTGCCGGTCGCGAATTCACCTGCGGGCAGGATCTGCTTATCGGTGCGCCCGTCGTCGTTGGTGGTCAGGCTGCGCAGATGGACGCGCTCGCTGCCCTCGATCCGGTAGAGATCAATCTTCAGCCCTTCTGCCGGGCAGCCGCGGGCGGTGTCCAGAACATGGGTGGTCAGAAATCCGGCCATGTCAGCCTCCTATTCATTCCGTTTCCCTAGGTATGCGCGGTCCAGCACATTGCATACAGAAGGAAGAGTCAAAAAGTTCTTTCAAAAATATACTGAAAGCCGAACATGATTATCTGTTCTATACATAATAAAAAGACAGGAGACCTGACGTGACGCGCTATCCTCGTGACTTGCGCGGATACGGTGCTGACGCACCTGACCCGCAGTGGCCCAATGGGGCCAAAGCCGCCGTGCAATTTGTACTCAACTATGAAGAAGGCGGGGAGAACTGCATCCTGCACGGGGATGCGGCCTCGGAAGCCTTTTTGTCTGACATTCCCGGTGCTGCGCAATGGCCCGGCCAGCGCCATTGGAACATGGAGTCGGTCTATGAATACGGATCGCGGGCCGGCTTCTGGCGACTGCACCGGCTGTTCACCGGCGCCGGCATCCCGCTGACCATCTATGGTGTCGCCACCGCGCTGGCCCGCAGCCCCGAACAGGTGCAGGCGATGAAGGACGCGGATTGGGAAATCGCCAGCCATGGGTTGAAATGGGTCGAGCACAAGGACATGACCGAGGAGGAGGAGAGTGCGGCCATTGCAGAGGCTGTGCGGCTGCATACCGAGGTTACAGGTGAGCGCCCGCGCGGCTGGTACACCGGGCGCTGCAGCGTCAGCACTGTGCGGCTGGTGGCTGAGGAAGGCGGATTTGATTACATCTCCGACACCTACGACGACGACCTGCCCTATTGGCGGGAAACCGGCGGGCGCGATCAGTTGATCATCCCCTACACGCTGGAAGCCAATGATATGCGGTTTGCGAACTCACCGGGCTGGATTACTGGCGAGCATTTCTTTCAGTATCTGAAGGATGCCTTCGACGTGATTTATGCCGAAGGAAAGGCCGGTGCGCCGAAGATGATGACCATCGGGCTGCATTGCCGCTTGATCGGCCGGCCCGGCAAGGTTGCGGGTCTGAAGCGTTTTATCGACTATATCCAAGGCTTTGAGGGCGTCTGGTGCCCGCGCCGGATCGACATTGCCGAGCATTGGGCCGAAACCCATCCGCCGGTCAAGCGCGAACGCCCCAGCCGGATGGACCGCGAGGAGTTTGTCACCAAGTTCGGTTCGATCTTCGAGCATTCGCCCTGGATCGCCGACCGCGCCTTTGATCTGGAGCTGGGTCCGGCGCATGACTGCGCTGCCGGTGTCCACAACGCGCTGTGCCGGATCTTCCGCACCGCCAGCGAGGAAGAGCGCCTGGGCGTGCTGACCGCACACCCGGATCTGGCGGGCAAGCTGGCCGCCGCCGGCCGTCTGACGGCTGAGAGCACCTCGGAACAGTCCAGTGCCGGCCTTGATATGCTGACCGATGAGGAGCGCGAGAGTTTCACCCGGCTCAACACCGAATATGTGGAGAAGCACGGCTTTCCCTTCATCATCGCGGTGCGCGACCACAACAAGGCGTCGATCATGGAGGCGTTCCATCGCCGCATTCACAATGACCGGGCGACCGAGTTCGGCGAGGCCTGCCGCCAGGTCGAGCGTATTGCCCAGTTCCGTCTGCAGGATCTGCTGCCGTGAGCGGGCTGCTGACAGCAAAGCCGCTGACCGCAGCGGCTTTTGCGCCTTATGGCGACGTGATCGAGATCGCGGGCGCGCCGGACAAGATGATCAATCAGGGCATGTGCGGCCGTCACCACGATCGCGCGGCCCTGGATTTCGGCCCGGACGGCCGGGCCGGCATCAGCCTGTTTGATGCCAAAGCCCGCCACCTGCCGCACAAGGTGGACATGGTGGAACGCCACCCGGAAGGCAGCCAGGCATTCGTGCCTGTCAGCGGCGTGCCGATGCTGGTGGTGGTGGCGGATGACAACAGCGGCGTGCCGGTCAACCTGCAGGCCTTTATCAGCCAGCCGGGCCAATCCATAAACTTGCACCAGGGCACCTGGCACGGGGTGCTTGCGCCGCTGGGTGCGCCCGGCCAATACATTGTTGTCGACCGGATCGGCACCTCGCCGAACCTCGAGGAACACTGGTTCAAGGAGCCTTTCACAGTGGTCGCGGACTGACCACTCCCAGAAGCCGCCAGCAAAAAAACAAGAAGCGGCAAGATCCCCATGACCAACAGGAGAACACATGGTTGATACTTCCATCGGGACGCCAGAACAGCTGCGCGACCCCAACTACACCCCGCCCTTGCACAAGGCGGTGCCGCTCGGCATCCAGCATGTGCTGGCGATGTTCGTTTCAAACGTGACACCGGCGATCATTGTTGCCGGTGCCGCCGGGTTCGGCTTCGGCTCCAATTCGCCGGATTTCCCCGAGCTGCTGTACCTGATCCAGATGTCGATGCTGTTTGCCGGCATCGCGACTCTGCTGCAGACCATTACCCTCGGCCCCGTAGGCTCGGCGCTGCCGATTGTGCAGGGCACGTCGTTCGCCTTCCTGCCGATCATGATTCCGCTGGTCGCAGGCAAGGGCGTGGACGGGCTGGCAGCCCTTTTCACCGGCGTCATTGTCGGCGGTATATTCCACAGTCTGCTGGGTACGGTGATCGGCAAGATCCGTTTTGCCCTGCCGCCGCTGGTAACCGGTCTGGTGGTTACCATGATCGGCCTGGCGCTGGTCAAGGTTGGCATTCAGTACGCCGCGGGCGGAGTTCCGGCCATCGGCACGCCGGAATACGGCTCGCTTCTGAACTGGTCGGCAGCGCTGGTCGTGATCCTGGTGACGCTGGGGCTGAAGTTTTTCACAAAGGGGATGCTGTCGGTCTCGGCTGTGCTGCTGGGGCTGATCGTGGGCTACATCTATGCGCTGATGACCGGCATGCTGACATTTGAGGCGATCTCCGGCTCTTGGGAGCGGGCCGCGGCCTTTGCCCTGCCGCAGCCGTTCAAGTACGGGGTTGAGTTCTCTGCCGCGGCCATCATCGGCTTCTGCCTGATGAGCTTTGTCTCTGCGGTGGAAACCGTGGGTGACGTCTCTGGCGTGACCAAGGGCGGCGCAGGCCGTGAAGCCACTGATAAGGAGATCGCAGGCGCAACCTATGCCGATGGTGTGGGAACGGCCTTTGCGGGCTTCTTTGGCGCCTTCCCCAACACCTCGTTCAGCCAGAATGTCGGCCTGATTGCAATGACCGGGGTGATGAGCCGCCATGTCGTGACCTGCGGTGCGATCTTCCTGATCGTCTGCGGGCTGGTGCCCAAAGTGGGCGCGGTAATCCGCACCGTGCCAATCGAGGTTCTGGGCGGCGGCGTGATCGTGATGTTCGGCATGGTGGTCGCGGCCGGCGTGTCGATGCTGTCCGACGTGGACTGGAACCGACGGAACATGGTGATCTTTGCCATTGCGCTGTCCATCGGCCTTGGCCTGCAGCTTGAACCTGGTGCCTTGCAGCATATGCCTGACACAGCCCGCATTCTCCTCACCAGCGGCCTGCTGCCAGCAGCACTGATTGCCATCGTGCTGAACCTGCTTCTGCCAAACGAACTGACGGGGGAAGCAACCGAGGAAGTCTCCGGCGGGATGAGCGGTCAGGGCCGTGGATCATTGCCGCATGAAGACCGCGCCTGACACGCGGAGATCCTGAAAACAGAAAGGGCGCCAAAGCGGCGCCCTTTTCATTTTATGTCCAGCCGGTTCAGAAATCGACTTCGATGGCGATACCCGCCTCAACCGCGCGTTCCACGACAGAGGCAGCAACAGCCAGATCCTGCAGCCCCACGCCGGTGCCGTCGAACAGGGTGATCTGTCCGTCTGAGGTGCGCCCCGGGTTGGTGCCATTGATAACCGCACCGATCTGGGCGACGTCAGCCTCCTTGATCAGGCCCTGCGCCACCGCGTGCTGCGCCTCGCCGATGGAGACTGACTGGGCGATCTCGTCGGTGAACACGTCTGCCGTTACCAGCAGCTGGGGATCGACCTCTTGCTTGCCCTTGGTGTCGGTGCCCATGCAGGCAATGTGGGTGCCGGGGCTGACCTGGTCCACCTTCAGGATCGCGTCAAAGGACGAGGTGACAGAAATGATGACATCCGCCTCGCGCAGACCCTCCAGCTCCACCGCTTCAAACGGCAGCCCGGCCTCATCCGCCACTTCTTGCAGGTTCGGCAGCATCTCCGGATGCAGGTTCCAGCCGATGACCTTTTCAAACTCCCGCTGCTCCAGGGCTGCCCGCAGCTGGAATTTGGCCTGATGCCCCGCGCCGATCATGCCGATCACCTTGGCATCCTTGCGGGCGAGATGCTTAATCGACACCGAGGATGCCGCCGCCGTGCGCAGCGCAGTCAGCAGGTTGCCGCCCACCATCGCCTTGACCTTGCCGGTGTCCGGGTCGAATAGAAAGACGGTCGACTGATGGTTGATCAGCCCGCGCTTTTCCAAGTTGTTCGGCCAGTAGCCGCCAGCCTTGAGGCCCAGGGTCAGCCCGGCGCGGTCAAAGCCGCCCTTGAAGCCATAAAGCGCGTCCTCATGGCCGATCGCCTCGCGCACAACGGGGAAGTTGTAGGCGTCGCCAGCTGCCATGGCGGCAAAAACCTTCTCCACCGCGTCAAACGCCGCCTTGCGCGTCATCAGATCGGCGATTTCCTGTTCTGGAACGATGTACATATTTGTTTCTCCTAAACAAAAATAGGCGGAGGGCGGCAAGCGCACCTCCGCCAGTTCGGGGATTGGTGGATCAGTATGCTTTGCCGCGGGCCGAGACCGGCCAGACAGTTTCGACCTTGCCGTTTCGCACGCCGACGTACCAGTCATGCACGTTGGCGGTCGGGTCGCAGTGGCCGGGCACCAGGCGCAGCTTCTCGCCGACCTTCAGCGCACCCTCAGGGTCGGCAACCACGCCATGCTCGTCCGAGCATTTGACATATTCCACGTCGTCGCGGCCGAAGATGAAGGGCAACCCGCTGTCCACCGATTGCGCCTTGAGACCGGCATCGACGATGGCCTTGTCGGCCTTGGCGTGGCTCATCACCTGGGTCAGAATGAAAAACGCGTTTTCCCACTCACCCTGGTCGATCCGGTTGCCGTCCTTGTCCAGGATACGGCCATAATCCGCGTCCATGAAAGCATAGGAACCGCACTGCAACTCGTTGTAAACGCCCGAGTTCGACTCGAAGTAGTAGGAGCCGGTGCCACCGCCGGAAACCAGCTCGCAATCGATGCCCTCTTTCTTCAGGCCTTCAACCGCATCGGCAACCTGGGCGATGGCGATGTCCAGCTTGGCCTTGCGGTCCTCATAGCTGTCCATATGCTGCATCGCACCCTGGTAGGCCTGAATGCCGGTGAACTTGAGGCTCTCGGCCGCGTTCACCGCCTTAGCAATATTAACAACCGCTTCGGTGGTGGTCACGCCACAGCGGCCTGCGCCGCAGTCGATCTCGATCAGGACTTCCAGCTCGGTGCCGTGCTTCTGTGCTGCCGCAGACAGGTCGGGCACATTGTCGATGTCATCAACGCAGACGATAGTACGTGCGCCCAGTTTGGGCAGCCGTGCCAGGCGGTCGATTTTCTGCGGATCGCGGACCTGATTGGACACCAGGACGTCCTTGATCCCGCCGCGGGCAAAAACCTCGGCTTCGGAGACCTTCTGGCAGCAGACGCCAACAGCGCCGCCGAGTTCTTCCTGCAGCTTGGCCACATCCACCGATTTGTGCATCTTGCCATGCACCCGGTGGCGCATGCCATGCGCCTTGGCATAATCGCCCATCTTTCTAATGTTGCGCTCCAGCGCGTCCAGATCCAGCACCAGGCAAGGGGTCTGGATGTCGGCCTCGTTCATGCCCGGCACGGCCGGGACATCATAGCCAACTTCGAGGTCGTCAAATTTGGTCTGTGCGTTCATTTCGGTATTCCCCAGTTTAGCTGTTCATCCAGGGCAGCTTGTCGAGGTCGACATTGCCGCCGGTGACGATCAGGCCCACGCGTTTGCCCGCGAAGGCGTCCTTATTTTTCAGAATGGTGGCGAGAGGCACCGCCGAGGACGGCTCCATCACGATGCGCAGGTGCTTCCAGATCAGCTTCATTGCGTCGATGATCTCTGCATCCGAGGCGGTGTAGATCTCGCTGACGTGGGTGCTGACGAAATGCCAGGTCAGCTCCTTCAGCGGCACGAGCAGCCCGTCGGCAATGGTCTTGGGCGCATCGTCAGCAATGATGTAGCCTGCCTTGAAGCTGCGATAGGCATCGTCGGCCTGTTCCGGTTCCGCCGCGATCACCTTGGTTTCCGGCGCCAGCGTCGACAGCGTCAGGCAGGTGCCTGAAATCATGCCGCCGCCGCCGATGGGTGCCACAACCATGTCGAGGCCATCGGTCTGCTCCACGAACTCCTTGGCGCAGGTACCCTGCCCCGCAATAACGCGATGGTCATTGTAGGGATGCACGAAATCGCCACCGGTTTCCGCCTGCACCTTGGCAAAGGTCTCCTCCCGCGAGGAGGTCGAGGGCTCGCATTCGGTGATCTTGCCGCCATACCGGCGCACCGTGTCCTTCTTGGCTTGCGGCGCGGTGCGCGGCATCACAACGTTACAAGGAATGCCGCGGCGCATTGCTGCGTAAGACAGGCAGGAGGCATGATTGCCTGAGGAATGCGTCGCAACGCCCCTGGCGGCCTGATCCTCATCCAGTCCAAACACCGCGTTGCTGGCGCCGCGCACCTTGAAGGCGCCCGGCTCCTGGAAGTTCTCGCATTTGAAAAACAGCTCGGCGCCGGTCAGCTCATTCAGATAGGCCGAGGTGCGCACCGGCGTGCGCCGGATATGCGGCTGGATGCGCTCATGCGCGGCCAGCATGTCTTCATAAGTCGGGATATACATAGCGGTATCCTTCATTAAGCGGCGGCCTTGGCGCTGTTGGCGCTGTTGCCGCGGTAGTAGTCCTGTGCCGCTGCCACGCCGGAACCCAGCTGGATATTCAACCCTAGGTCGGCCATGACCATTTCGGCAGTCGCAATGCCCGACAGCGCCATCACGTCGGTCAGGCTGCCCAGGTGGCCGATGCGGAACACCTTGCCCGCGACCTCACCCAGGCCGGTGCCAAAGGCGACCCCGTATTTTTCCGCCGCCAGGCTCACGAACTTGTTGGCATCAAAGCCGTCCGGCGTGCGGATTGCGCTGACGCTGTCAGAGTAAATGTCCGGCGACACGGCGCAAAGCTCCAGCCCCCAGGCCCGGACCGCAGCGCGGACGCCCTCGGCAATCCGGTGGTGACGGGCAAAGACGTTCTCCAACCCTTCGTCCAGCAGCATACCACAAGCCATGTTCAGACCGTTCAGCAAACCGATAGAGGGTGTGTAGGGATAGGCGCTGTTGGCATAACCGGCGGCCATATCCTTGATATCAAAGAAGGTGCGCGGCAGGGTCGCGGTGTCCGCGGCCTTCATCGCCTTGGGCGAGAAGCCGACAATGGCCAGACCCGGCGGCAGCATGAAACCTTTCTGCGAGCCGGTGACGGCAATGTCGACGCCCCATTCATCCATCCGGAAATCCATCGAGGCGATCGAGGACACGCCGTCGACGAACAGCAGCGCCGGGTGGCCAGCGGCATCCAGCGCGCGGCGGATGGCGGCGATGTCGGATTTGACGCCGGTCGCTGTCTCGTTGTGGGTGGCCAGAACCACCTTGATCTCGTGGCCCTTGTCAGCGGTCAGGATTTCTTCGTAACGGTCGGCGGGGATGCCAGCGCCCCAAGGGGTCTCAACCACCTGAACGTCCAGCCCGTGGCGCTGGCACATGTCGATCCAGCGGTGGCTGAACATGCCGTTGCGCGCGGCCAGGATCTTGTCGCCGGCGTTCAGCGTGTTGGTGATCGCGGTCTCCCAGCCGCCGGTGCCGGTCGACGGAAAGACAAAGATCTCGGCGGTTTCGCTTTTCAGAATCTTCTTCACGCCGGCCAGCGCCGGATGCAAGATCTGGCCGAACAGCGGTGAGCGATGGTCCAGCGTCGGCATGTCAACCGCCTTACGCAGCGCTTCGGGCATATTGGTCGGACCGGGGATGAAAACCGGGTTTTGAAAGCTCATGTCGTGCCCTCCTGTGGCGATTTCCTTCACTTTAGATGCAATGCACCCACAGGGACACTTTTTTGAAAAAAGCTTTCACAAACACGATCTGGGGTTATTTTCTAAATAAAATCAACGCATTCAGTTTTTTCACTGTACAGAAGTGATTTTCAGTTTTATCCATAAGCTGCTTATTGAATTACCTCGGGAGGCTTGAAAATGCCCCAGCCGCCACGCCGCAAAGGCCGCCCCAAAGGCTTTGACTCCGCCAGCCAGCCGACCACGATCCAGGCTCTTGACCGGGCACTGGATGTGCTGGACGCATTGGCCGGCGCCAGTGGCATGACCCTGACGGAACTGTCTACGGGGCTGGGTCAGTCGGCGGCCACCATGTACCGGGTGCTCGCGACGCTGGAGGCGCGCCAGATCGTCGAGATAGAGCCTCAGTCGCAGACCTGGCACATCGGTGCGATGGCGTTCCGCCTCGGCTCCGCCTTCCTGCGCCGCTCCAGTGTGATCGAACGGGCACGGCCGGTAATGCGGGAGTTGATGGAAGCCACCGGCGAGACCTCCAATCTCGGGATCGAACGCAATGGCGACGTGATGTTCGTGAGCCAGGTGGAAACGCATGAATCGATCCGCGCTTTCTTTCCGCCGGGAACCATCTCCCCAATGCACGCCTCCGGCATCGGCAAGGCGCTGCTCAGCTGTTTCGGCGAGGATCAGCTGGCCCGCTTTTTGCGCGGCCGGACGCTGGAGCGGTTCACGGCGAAAACGCTCATTTCAGCGAAAGCCTTACGTGCTGATCTCCTGCAAATTCGCAGCCGCGGCTGGTCTTTCGATGACGAAGAAAAGGCGCCGGGAATGCGCTGCGTTGCGGCGCCTGTCTTTGGCATGCAAGGGGAGGTGCTGGCGGGGATCTCCATCTCCGGCCCCGCCTCCCGGATGCCGGATGCCGGCATCAACGGCATCGGCGCCCTGGTGAAGGACGCCGCGGAAAAACTTTCGTATGGATTGGGTGCGCCCGCAGCTGTGGAAACCCAGCCCGGCTGAACAGCCGGGCAGCGCCCGGGCACATATCCGGGCCGGGTGCTCCGCCCGCCTGTCAGCGCAGCGGGGCTAGCGGCATGTGCCGGTTCACGTCCTTGTACAGAAGATAGCGGAATTTGCCCGGCCCCCCCGCATAACAGGCTTGCGGGCAGAAGGCGCGCAGCCACATGTAATCGCCAGCCTCGACTTCGACCCAGTCCTGGTTCAGTCGGTAAACCGCCTTGCCCTCCAGAACGTAAAGCCCGTGTTCCATCACATGGGTCTCGGCAAACGGGATCACCGCACCGGGCTCGAAAGTCACGATCGTCACATGCATGTCGTGGCGCAGATCGTTCGGATCGACAAACCGCGTCGTCGCCCATTTGCCTTCGGTCTCCGGCATCGGAGTGGGATCGACATGGTTTTCATTGGTGACAAAGGCTTCGGGCGCGTCCAGCCCCGCAACGGCCTGATACGCCTTGCGGATCCAGTGGAAACGCACTGGTGCGTCCCCGTTGTTGCGCAGTGACCAGCTGGCGTGCGGCGGCAGAAAGGCATAGCCGCCTTCCTCCATTTCATGTGCCGCGCCATCAATGGCCAGGGTCATCGAGCCCTTCACGACGAACAGAACCGCTTCCACGCCGGGCTCTGTTTCCGGCCGGTCGCTGCCGCCGCCTGGCTGAACCTCGGCGATGTATTGCGAGAATGTCTCGGCAAATCCCGACAGTGGCCGCGACAGCACCCAGAACCGAGCCTTGTCCCAGAAGGGCAGCAGACTTGTCACGATGTCGCTCATCGTGCCTTTGGGGATCACCGCATAAGCCTCGGTGAACATGGCGCGGTCGGTCAGCAGCTGGGTCTGCGGCGGCAACCCGCCTTCTGGGGCGTAATAGGATCGTTTGGTCATCGGCTGCCTTTCCTGCTGAACTGCTGCCCCATTGATAGCCGCCCCGCGGCCGCAACCGAACTTATTTCCGTAGCAAGAATACCTGAAGGATTGTTTTGGTATTTTTGAAGACGCGGACCGCCTTACCCGCCAGCGCCGATATCCTCCGGCGCGATGGAGACAGTTTTGACCACGGTAAAACACTCTGCCCCTGCCTCCAGCTCCAGGGCTTGCGCCGACCGCCGTGTCACCCGCGCCAGGACCCGGCCTGCGGGCGTCTGCAATGACACCATTGCGCCAGGGCCGCTGCCGGTGCGGACATGCTCAACCGTGCCCGGCAGAATATTGAGCGCCGACAGGCCCTCGGGCCGGTGCCGCGACAGGATCACGTCATGCGCCAAGATCCGCACCCGCACCGGGCTGCCAATCGACTTAGCGATTTGCGGCAGGAACAGCGGCACGCCGCCGGCGTTGAGTTCTGTCAGACCGTCGGCATGGTGGCGTGCCACCTGCGCCTCCAGCAGCGCGCCAGCGGCACGCACCCCGGCTGGCAGGACCGCAGAGTCGCTCAGAACCTCAGCAGCACTGCCCTGCCGCTGCACTTGGCCGTCCTGAAGCACTACAACCGTTGTCGCCAGCCGGGCCACCTCGGCGGCCGAGTGGCAGACATAAAGTACCGGAATACCGACTTCGTCCCGCAACCGCTCGAAATAGGGCAGGATCTCAGCTTTGCGCGCCTCATCCAGTGCCGACAAAGGTTCATCCGCAAGTATCATCCGCGGCGCCGCCAGCAGCGCCCGGCCGATCGCCACCCGCTGCTTTTCCCCCCCGGACAGCAGCCCCGGCCGGCGCTGCAGCAAGGGGCCGATCCCCAGCAGCTCCACCACCCGGTCTAGGCTTTCCCGTTTGGCGCCACGCGGCGCAAACCATTGCCCGAACAGCAGGTTTTGCCGCACGGTCAGATGGGGAAACAGCCGCCCCTCCTGAAAGATATAGCCCATCCGGCGTTTGTTCGGCGGCAGCCACTTGCGTTGGCCTGTGTCAAACAGCACCTCGCCGCCAAGCGTCACCCGTCCCTGATCCGGCTGCAACAAGCCCGCTACAGCCTGGATCACTGTGGTCTTACCCGTTCCGGATCTGCCAAACAGCACGGTTACACCTGACGGGGCTTCGAATTGAACATTCAAGCCTAGATCCGGCAGCCTGTGTTGCAATGAAACCGACAGCATCAGCGCCCTCCTGACCTGTCGGCTGCCTTGCGGGCCAGGTATTCCGATATCAGAAGAGCCATCAGTGCAATGGCAATCGACACCAGCGTCAGCCGCAGTGCTGCGGTCTCACCGCCGGGCACTTGCAGAAAAGTATAAATCGCTGACGGCAGCGTCTGTGTCTGCCCCGGAATGCTGGAGACGAATGTAATCGTCGCCCCGAACTCTCCCATTGCCTTGGCAAACCCCAGCACTGTACCGGCAATCAGACCTGGCAGGATCATCGGCAGTGTGACGGTGGCAAAGCACAACGCCCGTGAAGCACCCAGCGTGGCAGCGGCCTGTTCAAGCTTGGGATCCACTGCCTCAACCGACAGGCGGATCGCCCGCACCATCAACGGAAAGGCCATAATACCCGCGGCCAGCGCTGCTCCGGTCCAGCGGAAAGCAAAGACGATACCGATCTGCTGCAGCGCACCGCCGACTGGCCCTTTGGTGCCAAACACCATCAGCAGCAAATAGCCGGTCACAACCGGCGGCAGGATCAGCGGCAGATGCACCAGGCTGTTCAGAAGCTGCTTGCCAGGAAATTTCCAGCGTGCCAGCGCATAGGCCACAAAGACCGCCAGCGGCAGCGCGGCCAGCGTTGCCCAGAGCGATACCCGCAGTGACAGCATCACTGCCTGCCATTCCTCGGGTCCAAGCCATGCCGCAGCGGCGCTCACTGATCAGCCGCTCCGAATCCGTGGCGCAGAAAGATGCCGCGGCCTGCCGGGCTGCGCAAGTAGTTGAGAAACGCCCCGGCCTCAGCTGCATTGCCGCCTGAGATCACCGCAGCCGGGTAGAGGACCGGGGGATGGCTGCCCTCCGGGAAAGACGCGACCACTGTGACATTGCTGCCTGCCCCCGCATCGGTGGCATAGACCACACCCAATGGCGCCTCGCCCGATGCCACCAGCGCCAGGGCAGCGCGCACATTGGCGGCCTGCGCCACTTTGGACGCAACGGAGGGCCATAGCCCCAATGCGGTCAGTGCGGCTTTGCCGTAGATCCCGGCCGGCACCGCATCGACCAGCGCCATCGCCAGCCGACCTTCGCCCAGCAGTGCGCCCAGGTCAACAGTCTCCAGGTCCAGCGGCGCGGCATCTGCTCCATGTGCGATGAGAACCAGCCGGTTTGTCAGCAAATCCAGCCTCGAGGCAGGAGCAATCAGCCCGTCCTGCTGCAACACATCCATCCAGCCGGGATTGGCCGAGATGAAGACATCCGCAGGGGCGCCAAGCTGAATCTGCCGTGCCAGCGCCGAAGAGCCTGCGTAAGACAAAATGGCGGCCTGTCCGGTTTCAGCCATGTAGCCGGCGGCGGCCTCATCCAGCGCTGTTTTAGTGCTGGCTGCAGCGAAGACCGTAATCTGTGCCTGCGCCATGGCCGCCAAGCCCAAAAACAAGGCAACAGAAGTCAAAAGGCCCCGCCAGGCTCGGGGCGGAACCAGGAATGCCAAAACTGCAGCCTGGATATTTGTCATCACTTCTAGGAACTACCTCTGCGGGCAGGCACGGGCAAACAAAAATTTCGGCTGCCCGAACTGGCCTTTGCCGGCGTTCCAAATCAGAAGAGGTCGACCACGCCTGCACTTCCGCCAGCCTGAGCAGGAGCCGGAATGGGCCGCGCCGCCGCGCGCTGCTCCAGTTCGCCGAGCTTGCGGTCGTCTTGTACATGGGTTTGCTGAGCTGCGCCGGAACACGCATGGAACCGCACCCGGCGGGCCGAGGTGCCGCCAACGCTGGAGGAAATGCAGGGAATGCCTTCATCTCGCAGGAATTGCTGTACAAAATTGGCATTGGCTGCGCCGATGTCCGACAGGTTTGCGGACATTTTGGCGCCGCCGAACACCTTGACTTTCAGGTTGGACCGGATTGCCCCCTTCTTCAGAACACCGTTGATCAGAAGTTCCATCGCATGGATTCCATACCGGGCATTGGCAGCGCCGCCCTGGCGGGCGTTGGCCAGCAGAAAATGATTCATTCCGCCCACACCATTTTCCGGATCATAAATGCAGGCTGCAATACATGAACCGAGCACCGTTGAAAAAACGGTCTTCGGATCAGTGGCCACCCGGTATTCCCCTTGCAGAACTGTTACAGACTTTGAATTGGCGAAAACAGTGGTCAATGTTTTGGGTCCTTCCTGTGTTACGTTCAGGCCTTGCTGGCTTGTAACAGTGTGCTGGCCATCCGTGGCAGGGGTACCTGCTGCTGTGCGGCGCCGATATCCCAGGCCACCCTGGGCATCCCGTAGACAACCGAGGACTTTTCGTCCTGGGCAAAGGTTTTCGCCCCGGCCTTGCGCAGCTCCAGAAGCCCCTGGGCGCCGTCGTGGCCCATACCGGTCAGGATCGTGGCTACAACATCCTTTCCATAAGGCACGGCAGAGGTGAACAGAGCGTCTACAGACGGAGTATGGCCGGAAATATCAGGTCCGTCCTTCATCCGCAGGCGCAGCGGCTTGCGGCTGCTCAGCCCCATGTGGCGGCGCTGACCTGCAGCAACATAGACATGGCCCGGCTCCAAGGCTGTTCCGTCTTCGGCGGCACGCACCCGCGCCGGGCACAGCCGGTCAAGAAGCGACACCAGACCGGATCCGAAGTTCCTGCCGGTATGCTGAACAATCAGCGTCGGCGGGCAGTCAAAGGGGAAGCCGACCAGAATGCTGCGCAACGCTTCGACACCACCGGTAGAAGACCCGATCAGGATCAGCTTCTTGCTGGCAGCGGCTGCGGCAGAAGGCCGGGCGCCGGCGATGCCCGGGGCCGCACGGGCGCTGCGCCGCGGCGCATTGATCATCATGTCGAAATACTGGGCAAACTGGCTGGGATGATCCGCTTTCGTCAGCTCGAAAATGCCCGCCCCGACATCCAGCAGCGGCGAGGACTTTCTGGCCGGCGTCGCGGCCTGAGAGTCCATGACGGCCACCCAACGGGTGTCCATGGCAGAAAACAGCGCCATCATCATTTCAAACTCAGGCAGTTTGGAAAATCCGTCTTCCACAAAGGCAAAAGCCGGCTGCGCGGCCTCTGCTTGATTGTAGGCCATCATCAGATTGTTGGCCAATAGGACCTTCATGCCGGGGTAGGCGGTTTCCATGTAGCTTTGCAAATTGCGGGCAAAGCTGCGGTCAGTGGTAATGATCAATATATTTCGCGAAGGCAATGGCATCCCCAGTCAAATTGCAATGCCCTCAGAATTGCAGGCACAGGTCGACATGTGTGAGGGCGCCGCAACCAGGGCCGCGGCGCCTTCGGTGAGTGTTTAGAAGTCCTGCCAGAGATCGCGCGCAGCATTGCCGTTGGCGGCCGCCGCGGCTGGCACCGGGCTGGCCTCGATCTCCCACTTTGCCTCACCGTGTGCCGAGGGCGCAGGTTTGGCCGCCGGAGCGGTCGCCGCCGAGACGGCGGTACGGGCTGCAGCGGGGGCTGCGCCGCCGTCAGCCACCCGGAATTGGGCAACCAGTTCAGTCAGCTTGCCAGCATCAGTGTTCAGCATATGACCAGCGGCGGTTGCTTCTTCCACCATCGCCGCATTCTGCTGCGTCACCTGATCCAGCTGGGTGACCCCGGTATTGATCTCATGCAAGCCTGTCGACTGTTCAGCCGCGCCTTCGGCAATGCCGGATACCAGTTGCGAGATATGGGTGACCTGCTCGACGATGCTTTGCAACGCCTCGCCGGCCTTGCCGACCAGATCAACGCCGCGCTCGACTTGTTTGGTGCTGTCGCCGATCAGCGTCTTGATCTCCATCGCTGCATCCGAAGACCGCTGCGCCAGAGCGCGCACTTCCGAGGCAACCACGGCAAATCCCTTGCCTGCTTCACCCGCCCGCGCAGCCTCGACGCCGGCGTTCAGCGCCAGGAGGTTGGTCTGGAAAGCAATGTCGTCAATCACCGAAATAATTTGCGAAATATGGTTCGAGGACTGCTCGATCTCGGTCATCGCGGAAACGGCGCTTTGCACAACTTCCCGGTTGTTCTCCGCTTCGGTCCGGGCCTTGGCCATTGTGGTTTCAACGCTGCGGGCGCCTTCGGCAGCGGATTTCACAGACGCAGTCAGTTCATCCAATGCCGCAGCCGTCTCTTCTAGCGTGGCCGCCTGGCTTTCGGTGCGGTGAGACAGGTCGTCCGACGCCTGACTGATCTCAGCGGCGCCATTGCGGATGCTCCCAGAGGCTTCAATCACCTGCCGGACCGTGGAGCTGAGGTTGCTGACCGTGCTGTTGTAGTTTTCCCGCAACTGCTCGTATTCCTGCGGAAACGCGTCCTTGATCGCCTGGGAGAAATCGCCTTCTGCCAACTGCATCAGCCCGGCGCTTAGGCTTTCGACAACTTCTTGCTGCTGCCGCTGCATTTCCGCGCGTTCCTCTTCTGCGGCACGGGCCAGTTTCAGGTCGTCCTGCATCGAAACAAGGGTCTTTCCGATCTTTCCGATTTCATCGCCCCGGTTCGCCTCTTCGATATCGGTATCGAGTTCACCGGACGACACGGCTTCCATATTGCTGCAGATCCGGTCGATCGGCCGCGTGATGGAGCGCGCGAAAAGCCAGCCGCAGAAGGACATGACAGCCGCGCAGATCAACGAGGCGAGGAGCAGCATGTTGCGCTTCTTCACCGCCGGCGCCATCAGTTCGGCCCAGTCCTGTTCGGCGATGATTGCCCAATTTGCGAATTCCAGCGGCAGCAGCTCGGAATAGGCAAGCACGGTATGGCCGGTCAGCCCGGGGACACCTTTCTGGACGTGCGAGTCTCCGTCGAAGGCCGCTGTGATCTGGGGGGTCGAAGGCAGTTGCGACAGCACCTGATAGCCACCTTCGAACCGCGAAGTGGTCCGGGCTTTCATGTCTGAGCCGGCAATATAGATCTGGGTGGTTTGCCCCATACCCTGGTCATTGTTGACAATGGCCCCCATCAGATCCACCGGAATCTGCACTGCAAGCACGCCGACCGTCAGATTAGCGTCGTTCACAACAGGTGCGGCAGCAAAGGCCGCTGCGGCACCGGCAGAGGGCGCATAGGGGTCCATATCAGCAAAGAACACCTCGCCGCGGCTGCCTTCCAGGGCAGAGCGGTACGCCTTAGCCAAGCCGGAGTCTTTATACGGGCCGCTCATCATGTTGGTTCCGAAATCACTTTCCTTGAACACCGAATAAACGATGTCGCCGGCCAGGTTGATCAGGAAGGCATCATAGTAGCCCTTGCTTTCGATCAGGGTCTTATACGCCGGATGAAAGCTTTCGTGATGCATGTGATAAGGCGAGTCACCCTTCGCACGCGCCAGCAGATGCTTCTGCCCGAGCGGATTCGGGTTATCGTCAATGTAGGCCTGACGCAGGATCTGCCCCGGATTTCCGTCCAGATCGTTCCAGGTCATCGTCAGCCATTCGATCGCGGTTGCAGTCGACGGCACTGCCGCCAGTGTCTGCACATCCGCATGAATTCCGTCCAACAGTGTCTGTACCGCAAACTTCCGGTCCGCCACCATAGAGCGGAACTGGTCTTCGGCATTTTTCTCTGCACTGTTCTGGAAGCTGACCGTGCTGATCGTGACGAGAATCGCCGTCACGAGCACACAGAACCCAACAATAAACAGCGGCAACTTATATGCCAGCTTGAGCGATTTTAGCGCTTTCATTCCGTCCTCCTAAGAGCATTGCGGTTTAGGCTCCCGCAAAACATGATGTTTCTTAGGATGCGCGGCATACGTTAATTTGCGGCTTACGGAGGGGGGCGATCCACCCCGCATCATTGCAAAAAATACTGAATTCTGCAGTGCTACAGCGCTACTCGGTAAAGGCTGAGTAAATATACACCCTCAGGTTGCAAATAGATCGAATCCGCTCTCTCACAGCAGCCGGCAGGTGTTTCTACAGCCCCTCCGGCACAGATAAAAATTGAGGGGATTTCCCCGGCTGAATGGCAGCCAATCTCCTTAAGAATCCCCCTCTACGCGGGCGAGCCGGCAATCAAATGTTAAGGCCCGCCGCATATCCATTCCATCATCGAACTCGAACTGATCGCCGACAACGGGGGTGCGAATCGCCGACAATGACTACGGAAACGCAAAAACATATTTTGGATCTGCCCAATGCCTTCGCGGAACTGGATCCGCTGATCGCCTTTCTTCAAGGGGCACGTTCCAAAGCAGTCGAAATTGACTGCCGCGGCGTTGCCTTGATGCCCTCCCGCTGCCTGCAGCTTCTGCTCGGTGCAGAGCAGCAATGGCGGTCCGAGGGGGTAGGCTTCTCCGTCACCAACATAACCGAACCCTGCCGCAAGTCCCTGACGCTTCTGGGGCTGGAGCCCAACCGATTTGAAGACGAGGAAACAGCATGAAGACCAAAGTTCTGGCAATCGACGATTCCCGCACCATCCGGAATCTTCTGGCCGCGACCCTGGAAGAGGCCGGTTTTGAATATCACTGCGCGGTCGATGGCCGCGAAGGCGTGGACATGTATCCCAACGTGGATCCGGACGTCGTGATTACCGACATCAACATGCCCAACCTCGACGGTTTCGGCGTGATCGAGGAGCTGCGCGGCACCGGGATCAATTCCAAGGTGCCGATCCTGGTTCTGACCACCGAAAGCGCTCCTGAGCTGAAATCCCGCGCCCGCGGCGCCGGCGCCACCGGCTGGATCACCAAGCCGTTTGACGATGCTTCGCTGATCTTCGCTCTCAAGCGTGTGACAGGAGCTGCAGCCTAAGATGTCGGGTTCGATTCAGGATACCTTCTTTGAGGAGTGCGAAGAGCTCCTTGAAGCAACGGATGAGGGGCTGACCGCCATCGAAGGAGGCGATCACGACCCTGAGATAGTCAATGCAATCTTCCGCGCCGTGCACTCGATCAAAGGCGGCGCCGGGGCCTTTGGCCTGGACGATCTGGTGGCCTTTGCCCACAGGTTCGAAACCGTGTTTGACGAAGTGCGCGCAGGCCGGATGGAACTGGATGGAAAGCTGATCCAGCTGCTGCTGCGCTCCAGCGATCACCTGTCAGCGCTGGTCGAAGCCGCCCGCGACGGCGGCCAGATAGACGAGGCGCACCACGACACGCTGCTGGCGGCGCTGGATGAATATATCCCGGAAGAAGAGGAAGACCTCACCTTCGAGCCGATGGGGCTTGGCGCTCCCGCGCCAGTGACCGATCTTGGCATCATGCCGGCAACACCGGCAGAGCCGCAGCAGGAAACCTACCGGATCAGGTTCCGGCCGCTGAAGGAAATGTACGGCACCGGCAATGAGCCGTTCTTCCTGTTCCAGGCGCTTAGGGACATGGGCGATCTGACCGTGAAGCTTGACGAAACCGAGCTCCCCGGCTTTGACGCGATGGATATGAGCGAAAGCTACCTGGCTTGGGACATTACTTTGGTGACCAAGGACTCCCGGTCGATTGTCGAAGCAGTCTTCGAATTTGTCGAAGGTCTTTGCGAACTGTCGATCGAAGGCGATGGCGACGCAGAAGCGGAAGCCAATGCACTGGCAGCACTGGATGCTATGTTCAGCGCACCGGCTGCTCCGCCTGCAGCGGACGCAGCCGAGGGGGAGGCACCCGCAGTCCCTTTTGAACCGCCGGTCCCCGCACCTGAACCCGAAGCCAAACCGGCAGCTGCCGAAGAAAAGGCATCGGCCCCGAAAGCCGAGAGCGGCATGCAGGAGCAGCGCGGCGGTCCCAAGCCCACGCTCCGCGTCGAACTCGAGCGGGTGGACCGGCTGATCAACGCTGTCGGGGAGCTTATCATCAATCACTCGATGCTGGCGCAGCAAATCGCCAACCTCGACGTTTCTGATACACGGGACGTTGAAACAGAGCTTGAAGGTTTCAAAAACCTCGCGCGTGACATCCAGGAAGGTGTCATGGCCATCCGCGCTCAGCCGGTGAAACCGCTGTTCCAGCGCATGGCCCGGATCGTCCGTGAAGCTTCGGCCGCAACAGGTAAAACCTGTAAACTCGTGAATGAAGGCGAAAACACCGAAGTCGACAAGACGGTGATCGAACGGCTGTCCGACCCGCTGACGCATATTCTGCGCAATGCGGTGGACCACGGGGTCGAAAAGCCCGAGGACCGGGAAGCCGCCGGGAAATCCAAGGTTGGTGAAATCCGGCTGTCGGCCTCCCATCGTTCCGGCAGTGTTTGCATTGAAATCAAGGATGACGGCGCCGGTGTGAACCGCCCTCGGGTCAAGCAGATCGCTATCGAGAAGGGCCTGATCCCGGAAAATGCCGAGCTGACTGACGGCGAGATCGACAATCTGCTGTTCGCGCCTGGCTTCTCCACCGCCAAGGAGGTGTCAAACCTCTCCGGCCGCGGTGTCGGTATGGATGTGGTGAAGAATGCGGTGACCGGCCTGGGCGGCCGCATCAACATCTCCTCCACGCCCGGCAAGGGGTCGACCTTCACCATCATCCTGCCGCTGACATTGGCGGTGATGGACGGCATGGTGGTGTCGGTTGCCGACCAAACCATGGTGGTGCCGATCACCTCAATCGTCGAAACCATGCGCGGCAGCGATGACATGATCAACAGCCTCGGCGCCGACGGCACTCTGCTGTCGATCCGCGGTAATTTCGTGCCCATCTGCGACGTTGCCGGCAGCCTGGGGCTGTACCGCGAAAGCGATCGGCAGGCCGGCGTCTACCTGCTGGTGGAAACCGAAACCGGCCAGCGCTGCGCTCTGGCGGTGGATGATATCCACGACCAGCGCCAGGTGGTGATCAAAAGCCTGGACGGCGTCTGCGGAGAGATCGCGGGCGTCGCCGCTGCAACCATCCTTGGCGACGGCAAGATCGCCATGATCCTCGACCCTGAAAGCATCATTGCGGCCTCGCCCACAGCAGCCGCCTTTGACACCGAGCGGAGAATGAGCAATGCAAGCTGAAGTGAAGCAAACCGATCAGGAAGTGAAACACGCTGAACACAGCGAGTTTGTCAGCTTCACCGTGGCCGGGCAGGCCTTCTGCCTGAAGATCACCCAGATCCGCGAGATCAGGCGCTGGTCACCGGTGACGATTCTGCCGCATGCCCCGGCCGACGTGCTGGGAGTGATGAACCTGCGCGGTGCGGTGATCCCGATCTACGACCTGTCCGCCCGGTTCGGCCTGCAGCAAACCGAAGCCAGCGAGCGTAATGTGGTCATTGTCGTGTCGGTGCATGGCAAACCGGTCGGCCTGCTGGCCGAGTCGGTCTCCGAGATCATCTCGATCAATCCGGACGACATCCAGGATACCCCGCCGGTCGATAGCCGCAACACGATGGAGTACATCCAGGGGATTATCTCGCACGATGATACCATGGTGCGCATCATCAATCTGGATGCGGTGATCTCGGCTCCGGAGCAGGTGATGCCGTGAGGGCAGAAGGTTCCATCTCTCCCAGCACAGAGAACTTTTCGCTGACGGACCAGGAATTCGAAGCCATTGCGCAATTCGCGCACAAACACTTCGGCCTGGCAATGGCCAGCAGCAAAAAGCCCTTGGTGTCTTCGCGTCTGGCCCGCAAGCTGCGCCAGCGCAACATCACCAGGTTCAAGGATTACCTTGCCAGCCTGGACGGTCCGAATGCCGACCAGGAACGCAGCGGGCTGCTGTCGCTGCTGACCACCAACGTGACTCATTTCTTCCGCGAGCCGCACCATTTCGAGACGCTGCGCAACGACGTGTTGCCGCCGCTGATCGAACAGGCGCGCCGCGGCGGCCGGGTGCGGTTGTGGTCGGCGGGCTGCTCGAACGGGCAGGAGCCCTATTCGATTGCCATGACGGTATTGGACATCTGTCCGGAAGCGGCGCAGCTGGATTTCAAAATCCTGGGCACCGATATTGATCCGGTTGTGGTCCAGCATGCCCAAGCGGCGAAGTACCCTGAGGACGAGCTGGCCCAGATCGATGCCAAATACAGCAAGCTGGTCCCCAAACGCGGTCCCGACGGACGCTTTCCCGAAAGTCTGCGCAAGCTGATCACTTTCGGGGTGCTGAACCTGATTGAACCCTTCCCGTTCCGCGGCAGGTTCGATGCGATTTTCTGCCGGAATGTTGCGATCTATTTCGACAACCCAACCCAGCAGAAGGTTTGGAGCGCCTTCCAGAATGCCCTGAACCCGGGCGGTTACCTCTTCATCGGCCACTCCGAGCGCATGTCAGGCCCGGCGGCGCAGCAGCTGAAGACGGCCGGGATCACCACTTACGTCAACTTACCCGCAGGCAGGAAAACCTGACCGCGGCTGCAAGCAGAGCAGAAGGAAAGAAAAATGAGCTTGAAAGACTCTCTCCGCGTTATGGTCGTTGACGACATGTCGACAAGCCGGGGGATCATCACACAAAGCCTGGATGAGATCGGCATCAAGAACTACATGGTCGAGAACGCCGGGCAGTCCGCCTTTCAGAAACTGACCCAGACTCCGGTGCATCTGGTGCTGTCGGACTACAACATGCCGGGCATGGACGGGCTGGGGCTGCTGCAGGCAGTGCGCGGCCATCAGATGACCCAGCGGGTTGGATTCATTCTGGTAACCGGCAAACCGACTCCGGAGATGATCCAGGTGGGCAAACAGCTGGGGCTGAACAATATTGTCCGCAAGCCGTTCACGGTGGCCACAATGAAACAGGCCATCGAACAGGTCGTCGGGCGGCTATAACCATGGACCGTCCCGACAAAGCCCTGGGCGAATTATGCGCCGCGTCGGCCTGGGAGATGGAGCAGTTGCGCAGCCAGATGCAAACGTTGGAAGACGTTGTTCTGGACGTGCTGGAACGCGGCACTGCCCCAACCAGCCAGGAGCTGCGCTCTTTGCAGGACTTTGATCTGGTGATCCAGACTCTGTCCGGGCTCTCCGGTTTCTACAAGCGCGTGCAGGCGCAGGTTGATAAATCCGGGCCTGCCGACCTGCCGGCCGCAGCGGCCGGCGTCACGCTGGAGAAGCTGCGCGAGCGGCTGCGCGCTGCAGGCAGCCTGACGAGCGCCTGAAATATGACAGCCCCGCCCGGGCCGGGCGGGGCTGTCAAATCACTTTCGTCAGCGGCAAATTTTCTTTTTCTTTGCTGCCGCAGCGGACTACATTGGGCCATAGCTGAAACTGCCAGCCCGGGTATCCGCATGTCGTTCTTCATCAAACCTCTGATCTTCACAGCCTGCCTGCTTGTTGCGGCGGGNGCGCAGGCCGCAAGCGATCGCATTGCTCTGGTTATCGGCGTGGCGGATTACCAGCACCTGCCGCCGCTGGAGAACACCCGCCACGATGCTGTGGCGATGGCGGACACGCTGGAAGGGATCGGCTTTGACGTCAGCCTCGCTCTGGACCCCGGCACCTCCGATATGGTGCAGCTGCTGGAGGACTTCACTTTCCGTTCCGAAGTGGCCGATTTGGCGCTGGTCTATTTCGCGGGCCACGGGATCGAGGTGCAGGGCGAGAATTTTCTGATCCCGGCAGATGCCGAGGTGGCCAGCAACCGCGATGTGCAGCGCCAGTCCTTGTCCCTGAAGCAACTGCTGGCGGCAGTGGACCGGGCCCGCAAGATGCGGATCGTGATCCTTGACAGCTGCCGCGACAACCCGTTGGGCGATTCCATTGCGCTGCAGCAAGGCAGCGGCGGAACCGCCGCGACGACTGCCGCAACCCGCGGCGGCGGCGGCATGGCAGCAGCCGATCCGGACCGCGGCACCCTGGTGGCCTTTGCCGCCAAGGACGGCCAGGTGGCATTGGACGGAACCGGCAGCAACTCGCCCTATGCCGCTGCGCTAATAGAAAAGATGGTGCAGCCAGGGCTGGAGATCAGCCTGATGTTCCGCCAGGTGCGCGACCGGGTGATGGAAAACACCGCCAATCTGCAGGAACCTCATACCTATGGCTCGCTGACAGGTGTCCCGTTCTATCTCGCCGGCCCGGGGGAAAATGATGCTCCGGTGACAGTCGCGGATGCCTCCGAAGCCTGGGCAGCGCTGAAGCCCGACCAGGAAGAACAGCTGCTGGCGCTGGCCGATCTCGGCGATACCCGCTCGATGCTGGGCCTGGCCTATATCAGGCTCAACCCGAATGAGGGCCGGTTTGATCCTGCTGCGGCGGTCGGATTTCTGCAGCGTGCGTCCGAGGCCGGCTCTCCCGAAGCGCAGTTCGAACTGGCCAAGCTCTATGAGCGCGGCACAGGAGTCGCCGCGGACCCGGCCAAGGCCCTGGAACTGTACCAGGCGGCCGCCGCCCAGGATTTTGCTGATGCAATCAACGATCTCGGCTTCTTGCACTATCAGGGCGGGCTGGGGCTGCCTGCCAACCCGAAAAAAGCCCTGACCTTCTTTGAGCGCGCCGCGGATCTGCGCCATCCGCAGGCCCAGTTCAATTTTGCGGCCCTCATAGATGACGGCCTGATCCCGTCGAAAGGCCCGGAAGATTCAGCCCATTATCTCTATGCGGCATTGCGCAGCGGCAGTTCGGATGTGCTCAATCTGCTGAGCGAGCGGCCCAATATGTTCACAGCGCAGACCCGGCGCTTCCTTCAGCAGAAACTGAAAGAAAACAATTTCTACGCCGGCGCCATTGATGGGGACTTCGGACCGGGAACCCAACGGGGAATCCGGCAGGCTTACGGGCTGGAAAGCTGACAGGCAGCACCGCGGTACACCATCACAGCTGACCGTCCGCGATCCATGCATCCAACTGACGCCGGCTGATCTCGAAATGCATGCTGTCTTCACGCCGGAACCCGGCGCCCCAGACCCAGCCCTGGTCATAGAAAAAGTCCGCCATGATGGTCAGCCCAAGCTGGGTCTTGCCATCGGTGAAATTATCCAGCTTGCCGTCGATATTCAGATCAACGGCAAGGCCATAGCTGTGGGTGGACAATGAATTTGCGGTGCCGCGGATCCGCCGCACACACAGCGCCCCGGCCGTGTTGATGCGGGCATAAAGATCCGGATCCGCCTGGCGGATGTTCTCGAACACGACCTTCAGGCTTTCGATGGCCGGGCGCAGCATGCTGACCCGGATCGGCCCGACCCGTTCGGTGACCAGTTTGTCCTTGAGGTTCGCATTGGTCATCGGCTGGCAGGTGTCGTTCAAATCCTCCCGCGGGCGGCCCAGTTTTTCCGTCAGATACCTGCCGCCTGTGACCCGCAGCCCCCGGTTCACGTTCAGCCGGTCGGCGATCAGCACCACCTGAGCATAATCCAGATCGGCGCCGCCGGTCTGGTTCCAGATCGCGGCTTCCCCGGCCGCGTCATCGGTAAAAGGGGTTCCGCCGCCTGCCCCTCCAGCGGGCAGGCTGGCAACCTCGCTCTGCAGATCCGTCATCCGGGATTGCAGATCCTCGACCTGCTGGCGCAGCATCTCGATCTCGATCCGCGCGGTCGAATCCACGCCGCCCGACCCTTGGAAGTCTTCTTCGCTCAGCAGCCAGCTGAGCCCGAACCAAATTGCCGGAGCCAGCACAAGGCCAATGGCGATTATCACAGCTGGCAGAACCCGCATTTCCCCTCCCGGTTCATTTACGCCCATTTCAATCCCTCGCCGCCCGGCAGTAAACCCCCTGATTACAACTTGCCGGAAACACCGTGTTTTTTTCCCGCGCTGCACTCTGCCTGCCATTGGCAGGCCGCAGGTGCTGGTATAGACTGCCAGCCATGTTGAATTGGCAGGGGAGGGCGCCGGGCATGATCCGCCTTAAAGGAATTTTTGCAAGTGTTCTGGGTGCGGGCTTGATTTTCGCTCCGCCAACTCTGGCGCAGTCGGATGGCGGCGAATTGTCGGTCGAGGAAATCACCGAAGCTTTCAAGAAGCAGAAGACCCGCGGCCTGGTGATCGTGCCAAGCAGCGCAGCTGCGGCTGAGGATCCTGCGGAGGAAACCGCAACCGTGGCCGCCGCCGAGGAATACAATCCTGTCGACCGGCAGACCCAGATCAATGTCCAGATCTCCTTCGATTTCGACAGCGCCGCGCTGCGCGCCGATCAGGCGCCGAAACTGGCCAATATGTGCGCGTCGATGAAGGCGCTCGATGGCACCGTGTTCCAGATCATCGGCCATACCGACAGCTCTGGATCCGCCGCCTATAATGAACGGCTGTCACTGTTGCGGGCGCAGGAAGTACGCCGCCACCTGATCAGCTCCTGCGGTGTGAGCGAGGATATGCTCAAAGCCATCGGCATGGGTGAAACCGCACCCTTCAACGAAAACAATACGCGCGCCGATGAAAACCGCCGTGTTGAATTCCAGGCTCTGGGCTGAACGCCGCCCCGACCCGCGCCGGACCAGAGGCCAGGGAGACTTCCATGCTTGAATCGCGCCCTGGCGACTTGTTCCAGCCGGGTGACCTGCTGAACAATACCTACAGGATCGAATGCCTGCTGGGCCGCGGCGGCACCTCTCATGTCTATAAGGCGCGCTCGGAAATTTCCGGCAACCTGGTGGCGCTGAAGGTGCTGAAGCAGGAACTTGCCGCCAACGAGGACTTCACCGTCCTGATGGCGCGCGAGGAAAATATCCGGGAAATCCGCCATGCTGCGGTGGTGCGTTATTCGGAAAATCACCGCACACCGGACGGCCATATCTATCTGCTGATGGACTATGTCGAAGGCCCCGGCCTCGACAAACGCCTGAAACAGGGGCCGATGGCGGCTGAGGACCTGCTGGTGATTTGCCGCCGCGTGGCCCAGGGTCTGCAGGCGGCGCATGTCCGCAATATCGTCCACCGCGATCTGAGCCCGGACAACATCATTCTGCGCGGCGGTGATCCAGCCGAGGCCGTGATTATCGATTTCGGCATCGCCAAGGATACCAATCCGGGCGCTCAGACCATTGTCGGAAATGAGTTTGCCGGCAAATACTCCTATGCCGCACCGGAACAGATGAGCGGTGACACCGACGCCCGCTCAGACATCTATTCGCTGGGGGCGCTGTTGTTGGCCAACTTCCGCGGCGCGGCGCCCAAGCTCGGCGCCAACCCGATGGAAGTTGTTGAAAACAAGCAAAAACCACTCGACACGGATGGCCTGCCTGAACCATTCAAAACCCTGATTGAGCGTATGTGCGCACCGGATCCGAACGCGCGGTTCCAGACTGCAGGTGAAGTTCTGGCCTTTCTGGACAATCCCGATGGCGGCAGCCTGGAAGATGTGCTGGATGGCCCGGCTGAAGACGCCACCATCATCGTGCCGCAGACAAGCCAGCCCGCCCCGGCGCCACCGCCCGCCGCCAAACCAATTCACCGGAAGGCTGACGAAAAGAAAGGCGGCCGCGGCGGCCTTTGGGCGGTCCTGGCGGTACTTCTGCTGCTCGGCGGCGGCGGCGCCGGCGCCTATTTCAGCGGCATGCTCGACAGTATTCTACAGCCGTCCTACCCCGTGGCCCGCCCCTATTCATTCATTGCCGAAAAGCCCGTCGACGGGCCGCTGCAGATCGTTGGAAATGTGCCGTCCGAGGCGGCACGGGAGGCCCTTCTGGCGCTGTCCCAGGATGCCGATCTGACGCTGGCCACGGGCGCCATATCTGACACTTGGGGCACCGATGTGCTCGACACGGTCACGCCGCTTGAGGGTTTGCGCGAATGGCGCCTTGTGGTCAGCAACAACAAGGCGCGGCTCACGGGCACCACCGACGACGCTAATGTCGCCGAGACGCTGAACGAGCGGTTCCGCAACGGCCTGCCCGGCGCGTTGGAAGGCAAGGCCGAGATCCGGTTTGAGCTGCCGATGCTGCCGGTGGCCGAGGTCCAGGCGGTGATGGAAGCCTTTGCCGATTGCGGACCGCTGCTGCGGGACGGCAATGGCCATTACGACGGCTATGCGCCCAGCGATCCGGTGCTGGTCAGCGGCCGTGTCGCCAGCACTGCCACCCGGCTTGAACTGTTCGATGCGCTGCGGGCGCTGGCGCATGAACGCCAGGTGGTGCTGGATGTGGAGGTGCTGAACGACGCGCTTTGCGTTGTCGAACAGCATTTGCCCAAAGCCCCGTCCGGCGGTGCAAAAGTGGAATTCGCCGTTGGCGGAAGCAGCGTGGAGCCCAATCCATCCGGCCGTTTCTTTGTTGGCGAAAACCCGGTCATCGATATTGTGCTGCCGGATGATGTGACCGAGGGTTACCTGACCGTATCGATCCTGGATGTTTCGGGAAATGTGTTCCACCTGCTGCCCAATATCTCGCGCGAAGACAATTCCGTTGCCAGCCTGCGGGACGATGCCGCTGGCGAAGTTCCCGTCCGGGTCGCTTATAGTCTTGAAGAATCTGTCACCAGTGGCGGCATTGCTTTCAAGGTTGATGACAGCACCCTCGGCAAAAGCAAAGTATTGGTCCTGCATTCCTCGGAACCGCTGTTTGACGGCATGCGCCCGACCTCCGAAAGCGCGGTTGGTTTTGCCGAAGCATTGCAGGCCAGCTACGAGGCCGATTCCAGCCGTATCCGCTCGCTGGACAGCCGCATTCTGGTCACCGCCAGACCCTGATCAGAGACCGGAGTTTCTCGGAAGTTCCAAGCCGGAAAAAGCGCGTTTTCCGGCCGGTTTCTTTGCAGGAAGCCGGCAGCGTCACAGGACGTCAATCACCACAGCGGTAATATTGTCCGCACCGCCCCCGTTCAGCGCGATCTGGATCAACTGATCGCCGACGGTTTCCAGCGGTGTGCCGGTCAGCGCATCCTCCAGGATTTGAAAGGTGGCATATTTTGTCAGCCCGTCCGAGCAGATCAGAAAGCGGTCGCCAGGTTCCGTGTTGCCGCGGATCTTATCGATCTCCAGCTCCTCCCCAACACCCACAGCGCGGGTGATCGCGTTGGATTGCGGATGCTGTTCCGCCTCGTCCCAGGTCATTTTACCTGCCAGCACGAATTCAGCCACAGCCGAGTGATCCTCGGTCAGCATTTCGATATGGCCATCCCGCAGCCGGTAGATCCGGCTGTCACCGGCCCATAGACCGGCAAAATGCTGATTGGCCATCACCAGCGCCGCGACGGTCGATCCTATTGTGCCGCCGCCACGGGCTTCGGCCTCAGCGCGGATCGCCTTATGTGCGTTCTGTATTGCCTCCCGCAGCGCATGCATCCGCGCCGCAGGATCCAGACCCATCGGGATCGTGGCCGCCGCATCGGCGATCAGCCGGCTGGCAAAATCCCCTGCGTCGTGCCCCCCCATTCCGTCTGCCACAAGCCAGATATCATGCTCCGGCAGTGCCAGAACGGCATCCTCGTTGACCTTGCGCTTAAGCCCCACATGGGTCTGCGCGGTATAGCGGTATTTGCGCAACTGGTTCATCACAGCCCCTCCGCATCCGCCCAAACCGGCGCTCCTGGATCAAAAAGACCCAATGCGGCGCCGCCCTGCGGAAGACCTTTGCAGGCCAGTGTCCGCGGCACGCCATCCAGCATCGCCGTCCACAGGCTGCAGCCAGTCAGCCTTTCTTCCAGCGCGGCATCCTCCAAGGCGCCAGACAGCACTTCCGGCCCCCGGACACCGGCCAGAACAAGATCCGGGCGATTACCCGGTAACGGAGCCGCAGCCCGCATGCCCGGCACTGGAATACTTGCAAGCGCTTCCGCCAGGCTATCCTTGGTCATCGTATCCTCCAATGCATCCAGCGCCACATCCTCCAGCCGTTCGAACAGCGTCCCCTCGCCCAAATGGGGCACGGCAGCCGAACCATTCCCAGGCAGCGCCGCCATCAGCGTCAGCGGAAACCGTCGGCCCACCCGGTCGACCGAGGGCATCAGCACCCCGATTACCCTTTGCGCACCGGCCAGTCCGGCAGGCAGGGTAAACCGCCAGATCGGCGCGGTCATGTAGCAGGCATCAAAACCGGGACCATATGCCCCCCGCCCGTCCAGCATAACCTGCTGCAGCCAGGCATCCCAGACCCGCACAAACCCGCCCGGCGTGTTCAGCCGGAAGAAATCCCCGGCTGAAGGCATCTTACCGAATGCACCGAACCCTGCCATTACATCGACTTCGGACAGCTGAATTTTGCCATTGCCGGCAGGGCGAAGGGATTGATGACCGACCCGGACTGCAGCTCGAACAGCGCCAGACGCCCGCCAACACGGAAGTTCACCCGCCGCCGGTCAGAGACATTGGTGCGCCGCACCTCAGCCGCATCCAGCAGCCGGAACCAGGCCCAGGGGCCATCGCGTGACATCGCATTCTCGGCGTCGCGCTTCTTGGGCAAGAGGGTGATCCGCGCCAGCCCGACCGACCCCGGCCAAGTCACGGCCACAGGCGTCGGCGCGCCGGACCGGTGATTATAGGCCACTTTGGTGCCATCGATCTCCAGCACCACTTCCTTTGCCTTCGGGTCCAGCGCATTGACGGTGATCTGAAACTGCACCGCGGGCTGGGCCCCGCCGGCAAAGAACGCTTCCTTGATCTCGGCGGCATACTGCATCTGCTGCAGCACCGCCGGGCTGATGCCCAGATCCACGTCATTCACCCGTTTCCAGGTCCAGGGACGGCTGCGGGTATCGACGTATTTCAGCAGCTGGTCGTTGAAAAAGCCGTCAATCATGCCGCCGGGCGCAAACAGCTTGGCAAAATCCGCCATTGCCACATCGGCCCGCGCCGAACGGTTGAACGGGTAGCGGTTGGCCAGCGCCTTTTCACAGAACGGCAGCACCGCCGATTGCCAGCGCGCATTGATCGACGCCCTGGTCCCTTCCGAGGTGATCCCCGAGGAGCCGGCCGAGATCTGCGTCGCCCAGCGGGGCAGCGGCCCGCCCATCCGGCTGGCGGTCTGCTGGAACTGCAGCAGCGCCTGGCCGCTCTGACCGCCGGTGGCGACGCCGGAGAAGGACATTTTGTTCAGCTCCTGATAGACCTGCTGCAGCTGCCCCATCAGATCATCCAGCTGCGACGGCTGGCCTTCGGGCCGGTCGACAAGGTCATGCAGCCACTGAAACCGCTCCTGCACATAGGCCCCCGGCGGCTTGGCCGCCTGGCCTGGCGCATTTTCGGCAGATCCGACCAGCGCCTCCAGCAGGATCTGCCCCTGGATCGACAGGTTGGATCGCGCCTCAATCGCGGCCACGTTCTGGGCGCCCGCGGCAAGAGTGCTCGCGTCCAGAAGCGATTTGTCCTCATTCAGCCGGGTCTCGTTACTGACGTCGGTCAGAATATTGATGACCGGCGAAGTCGGCCCGGACAGCACATTGGTCACCTCCACAGCGTGGGACAGCGACTCCAGCGGGATGATGTCGATATCGCCCAGGATCTGGTCATAGCGGCTGATGTAATCGTTGTAATACAGGTCCAGAACGTCGCGGCTCAGCTTCAGCAGCACGGCCTTGTTCTGGGCCGCTTCGTTTTGCTCACCCAGCACCCAGGCTTCACGGTGCACCCGTTCGGCCACGCTGACAGCCTCCGGCAGGAACACATTGTGGAAACCGTCATAGGTAAAGATACCCTCGATCCCCTCGTTCAGCGGCTTGCCGGAACTGCGCACCAGCACCCGCTTGACAGACGGTCCGCCAACGTCGGTGATCCGCCATTTCGGCAGGCTGGTGGCTTTTTGAGAGTTCAGGATGCCGTTATAGACGCGCTGCGCCAGCGGCATTTCCGACAGGATGTTCTGCGCCTGGGCAATCAGCGGGCCGTTAAGGGCAATCTCCTCCATCGGCTGTGACAAAAGCGCGGTCAGATGGTCCATCAGATCCGCGCGCAGCTGGTTGCGGGCGATGCCGGGATAGGCGATCCGCTCCCAGTCCAGCCGCATCCATTCCTTGACCAGATCCTGGTTCATCGGCCCCTGCAGGCCCAGCATCAGATAAATCTTCAGCGCCTCATACAGCGTGTCGGGATTGTTGATATTGCCTTCGATCTGCTGCTCCAGCCGCACCAGCAGCCGCGGCAGCAGCCGCTGGTTCAGCGCCGCGCGATAGGTTTGCGCAGCCTGGGTGCCGATCACTTCGCCCTGATACAGGCCATAGGTCATCGCCCCGTCGGGCTCCGGATCCGACAGCACCGGATTGCCCGGCATGTCGCGCAGATTGTTCAGCGCAGCGGCCACCGGCACCAGGTCAGTATCGCCAACCGGGCTGGGCGGCAATTGCGCCGCGGCGGCCTGATAGGCGGCGACCTGGCCCTCGGCCTGGGCAATCAGATCGGTGTTCTTCAGATAAGAGCGCACCCAAAGCGCACCCATTGCAACTGCCACCAGCACAGTCGCGGTGATCGCAATCCGGCGGGTCCAGCGGTAGCGCCGTTCCACTTTGTCATCCGCCGACACCAGTCCGGCCTCAGGGAACATCACACTCTCAAACAGCCGGGTCAGGAAAAATGACCGCCCGGTGCCCTGCCCGGTGCCAATCGCCTGCCGCCCGATGCCGAAAGTCTGCGCCATTCCCAGCATCAGACGGTCGATCGGCGTGCCTTCCTGGGTGCCGGAGGTGAAGTAAATCCCCCGAAGCATCTGGCGCTGCTCATAGCGGTTGTCCTGGAACACCTCCGTCAGAAAATCGCGCGCCACCCCGCGCATCGAGGCGACCTGCGCCGGAAAACCAGCTATCAGCGCCCGCCGCTGATGGTCGGTCTCGGTCTGCATCTTCTCCAAAAGCTGCGCATTGATCTGCCCCAGAAGCAGACCGAACTCCTCGTCAAACCCGGCAATCGGCGCGGCGTCCTTTTTACCTTTGGGCAACGGCAGCGTGAAACCCCAGACCTGCTCGCGGTCTTCCTTGCCAAGGCTGTCATGGAACTCCTGGAAGCCGGCAATCAGATCCGCCTTGGTGAACAGCACATAGACCGGGAAACGCACGCCCAGCTTTTCGCGCAGCTCCGCCAGGCGGCGGCGCACGGCGGCAGCGTGGCTTTTCTGGGTAATCTCATCCTGCAGCGACAGGTCCGACAATGAAATCGCAATGATCGCACCGTTGATCGGCTGCCGCTTGCGGTATTTCTTCATCAGCCCCAGGAAGCCCAGCCAGGCGGCATTGTCCGCCTCGGCGTCGCTTTCCTGGGTGGTGTAACGCCCCGCCGTGTCGATCAGCACCGCGTCATTGGTGAACCACCAGTCGCAGTTGCGGGTGCCGCCGACGCCGCCGATCGCGGCCTTGCCCAGCTTCTCGGCCAGCGGGAACTGCAGGCCGGAATTGACAATCGCCGTTGTCTTGCCCGCGCCCGGCGGGCCGATCATGATGTACCACGGCAGATCGTTCAGGTGACGCCGCCCGCCCTTGGACTTGCGCAGCTCCTTCATCGCGTCCTTGAACTTGCCGCGCAGCTCGCCGATTTCCTCGGACAGCACATCATCTTCCGATGTGTCCACCGCCTCGGCGATCTCCTCGGTCATCTCCTTGTCCTTGCGGCGCCGCCGCCAGAAGATGATGGCGATGATGATGAAATACAGCAGGAAGATCACCCCGATGGTGATCAGCCGCGACATCACGCTGTCAAACGGGCGCCACTCGACGCCGCCGATGAACGGCGCGAAAAACCATACACAGGCCGACAGCACCGCTGCCAGGACCAGCAGGATGGTGTAGATCGACCGGAACAGGGGAAAGATATAACGGCGGATCATCCTTCAACCTCCTGAACCAGCAAGATTTCGATCCTGCGGTTCTTGGCCCGCCCTGCGCGGGTGCTGTTGTCTGCAATCGGTTCCTTGTCGGCGCGCCCCTCGGCCGACAGCCGGTCCGGATCGGTCATCACCTTGGCCATCCCTGCCATCACCGATTTCGCACGCGCCAGCGACAGCGCCATATTGGACGGGAAGCGGGACGAGCGGATGGGAATATTGTCAGAATGGCCCGCCACGATGATCTTGCCCTTTTCGTCATTCAGAGATTCTGCCACCCGGTTCACCGAGGTCCGGAATTTCTGGCTGAGCTGGTCCGAGCCGGAACCGAACATGCCTGAACCGGCCAGCCGGATAATCAGCGTGTTGCCCTTCTGGAAGACCTGCACGATGCCTTCCTTGATCTCCGGCTCCAGGAAACCGGTGACCTTGGCGATTTGTTCTTCGGTCGTAGGCGCGGTTGGCGGCGGCGGCGGCGGCGGCGCGCGCCGTTCCAGCTCAGCCCTGGGGCCGGAATCGACAATCGTCAGCTGCCCGACCACATTCTCGGTCTTGTTCGACAGCATCCAGCTGAGACCCAGGAACTGCAACGCCAGCACCGCCGCGGTGGCTGCCAGGGTGATCCACACCAGCCGCCAGACAGACAGCGCCTTGAACGGTTTGACCAGGCCTTCCCAATGCGGCGACAGATCGCGCTCCACCGGGCCGCGCTGATTGCGGATGATCCGGGCCAATGCGCCGCGGATCTGCATATGTTTCTCGGAACCGCCCTGCTCCACCCGCAAACGGCCCTCAAACCCCAGCGACAGGCACATGTACAGGAATTCGAGCATATCGATGTTGCCGCCCGGCTCCTTTTCCAGCCGCGCCAGCAGGTCATAAAACCGGTCGCCGCCAACCACCTCGCGGTGGAAGGTCGCGACCATCGACTGCAGCCCCCAGGCGGATTGCCCGCCCCAGGGCGTGTTCAGGACCACGTCATCCAGTGTCGCGCACAGCGCATAACGCGCGATCTTCACGGTCTGCGCAGCAATGCCCGCCTGCAGCGCGCGGTTTTCAAACGCCCGCACCTCGGCCACCACATTCTTGCGCAAACCATCCGGGTCCATGTGCTGGGCCCGGTTGCGGATCCGGCTGATCAGCGCAAACAGGGTCGAGGCACAGGCCGTCAGCTGGTTCATCCCCGTCAGCGCCATCTTCGGCGCCTTCGCCCCGCCCGCGGCAGCCTGCGGCTTCGGTGCAGCCGCCTGCGGCACGCCATAGGCATCCAGCCCCGTCTCCGCCGGGGCCGCGGTCTGTTCCGCTCCAGGCTGGACCTGCGGTGTCTCCGGCTGCTGCACCGGCGTGGCCGTCCGCCGCCCGCCAGGGTTCGGCTTGATCACCGTCTTGTCGGTATCCCCCGGTTCGGCAAAGGGATCGTCATAATCAGCCATCTCAGCATTTTCCCTTATGCATTACGGATCGCCCAAAGCTCCATCTTAAGCCCCGGATACTGGCCCGACACATGCACCGCGATGCCGCCCGAGGTCGTCATCTTGCGCCAATAGGGGCTGTCCGCATCCATCTCGAAGTAGACCACGCCGGAATGATAGGGGATCTGCCGCGGTGCCACTGGCAAGGGCCGCAGCGTGATCCCCGGCAGGGCTGAATTCACCAGCTGGCGGATTTCCTCCACCGGGCCGATTTTGGCCTGGCCCGAGAAATGCTTGCGCACGTCCTCGGCCGGGATGTCGGCACTGACTGCCAGCACGAAACCAGCATTTCCCAGCAGTTTGCGGTCGGCAATCACCCCGACCGAGATGCCGTATTTGCGCGCCTCCAGCTTGATCGGGATCGCGGTCTGCTCCAGCACCGAGCTGAGGTACTGCCGCAGTACCCGGATCACCGGGGCAAAGCACTCGACCAGGTTGTCATGGGTATAGGGTGGAAATTCCGGCGCCTGTTTTTCGGTCGACATGAACACCGACAGTTCCCCGGCCAGCCCGGCACAGGCAGTGAACAGGCGTTCGGGGTGCAGATTCTCGATATTGCGCAGGTGGCGCACCTGCGGCAGCATCCGGTTGACCACGGCCAGCAGCATGAAATCCGACACATCCGCCACCCCGCGGGCGCCGCCCGCCTCTGACAAGCGGCCTGCCAGCGCTTCCATCCGGTGCGCCAGCAGCCCCTCCAGCTCGCGCAGGAAACCGCTAAGCGCAGGCGCTGCCCGCACATCCAGGCAAGCCGGGACAAAGGCCTGGTCCAGCACGATCTCCTTGTCCGGGCGCACCTCGATGATGCGCGCCACGGGGATCGCCAGCAGATCGGCCAGGTCATCCACCTCCAGCGCGAACTGCAGGCGCATCTTGCCCACATCCAGCTCCACCGGCTTGCGCTCAGTCGAGGTCACATCGGTCACTTCCTGCTTGTCCGGGCGCAACCGGCTGGCGGAACGTTCGGCGCCGCTCAGATCCACTTCGGTAGCGCCCTGGCGGCGCTGCGGCACGGTCATGTAGACGATGCAATCCTTGATCGTCGACGGCACCTCCATCGCCGGCGGATGCGGATCCACCATCGGCACCCGGAACACCGTGCCGTCATGGGTCAGCCCTTCGCAGGACTTCACCGCGAACTGGCCGATTTTCAGCGCCTCATGGTCGATCTCCAGCCCGTTCACGCCCCAGGCATAAGGGCTGAGCCGCCGCGCCAGCCCGGCAACCAGTGCCTCGGTATACCGGTCGGACTGCTGGAAGTGATGCGGCTGCAAAAACAGCCCCTCCGTCCAAAGTACTTTACTGTCCCAGGACACCGGGATCTCCTCTCAGTTGCGGGCACGCGCCAGCGGCGCGGTGCGCATCAGTCCTTCAGCCTGTCCAGCTGATCCTTGTAGGCACGCGCGAACTCGCGGCTGAACAAGTCGTGAAAATCATTCTCAGCCTGGTCGGAAATCTCCGCATAAAGCTGTTCATAGACGTCCCAGTATTGCGCCTTTTTGCCACGCAAAAGACCCTTTAGGCCGCCTTTGGTTTCGATCTGGCCTTCCAGCGCCTTGGGGTCGAGCCGTTTCAGCACGCCTTTCAGCGCCGCCTCCATGCCGGTGACCATCGCCACTTCATGCGCCTTGATGTCGCGCAGCGCTTCTTCGGCAGCGGATTCCGGGCTCAGGTAGCCTTTGGTCGCCGGGCGGACCATCGCTTCAACCGCCTGTTCAGGCGTGATCGAGAATTTCAGCGGATTGTTTCCGCCAGCCGAGATCATCGTCTGCTCGATCCGGAATTCCGACTTGATCGAGGTCCGCGTCATCAGGATTTCGCGCAGGCCGGTGACCAATGTCCGCATCACCCGGCCCATGCGCGCCATGGTGCTGGCGTGGTCCGCCGGATCAAGGCTGACTTCGGCGCCTGCGCCCTTCAGGAAAGCGGCCACCGCGTCCTGCGCCTGCGCCGGGGGCGCTGCCGCCGGTGCAATGGTTTTCGCATCCCCTGCAGCCGTATCCTGCACCGGCGGTATCTCGGTCGGCGGTGCAGGCGGCACTTCCGGCGGTGGTGCTGCAGGCGGGGTTTCCGGCACCGGAGACGGAATCTCGCGCGGCGGCGGCACGGGTTGCGGGTCGGGGTCAGGCGCCGGGGTTTCCGGCTCGCCTATACCGGACAGGAAATCATCGTCCCAGTCGTCCGGGATCATACTGGACTGCGCTGCGGGCACTGCAAACCCGTCCGAAGCGGTCGGGTTGTGGTTGGCAAAGCTCGCCCCCTCCCCCTCACGCCCGTCGCTAGATTTTTGAAAGAAAGGATCTTCTTCCTCACCCAGGGGCGGCAGCAGCTCATCAATCGGATCCACCGGGTTCAGCTGTGCAGGCCCCTTCAGCCCCTCGCCCAGCAGATCGTCCAGGAAGTCGCCGCCCGGCCCGGCATCTTCCAGCAGCTGCAACGGATCCGGCGCATTGGCGGCATTGCCGTGCGAGGCCGCCCCCTGCGCGGCGGGTGCTGCAATCATACCGCCGATATCCGCCAGATCGTCACGGATTTCCACCACCAGCTCATAGTTGCCGACGCACAGCACATCCCCGTTGTTAAGCGGCGTCGGCGTACGGCCAAGCGGGATCTTGGAATAGTTCAGAAAGGTCCCGTTCGAGCTGAGATCGACCACCACCACATTGCCGTTGTGATCCTCGATCACGCAATGATTGCGCGACAGCTGCTGATCGGGGTCCGGCAGCACCAGATCGCAGCTGGCGCCGCGCCCCACTGTCAGGCTCGGCCCCCGCATCGGAACAGGGGCTGCATCGCCGGGCATCGCGCCCGAGCTCTGAAATTTCAGCGTCACTCCCATTTTTGGGCCTAACCTCCCACCAGCACGGTGAATTCACCCTTGACGACCATGCCGCCGCAGGCGGTGTTGTCCAGGATCCGCGCGGCCGGCATGTTGTTGATCAGCACCGTGGCAGAGCCTTTGATGATCGGATGCGGCGCGGGCGCGGCGGTGCACATATCCCCAAGACGGGCGGCCGGCAGGTTCGCCACCAGCACTGTCACCGCGCAGGGCGGCAGGATCGGCGTCGGCACCGGCAGAACCGGCGGCGGCGGGGTTGAGGGCAGCATGCAGGCATGCAAATCCGTCATCCGGGCCTGTGGCATTCCCATACCTTAAATCCTCCCTCAGCTATGCGTTGCCGCTTCCGGCACCTGAACCACCTGTCCCTTGCCGCCACGCGCAATATCCAGCGCCCGCTCTATCAGAACGCCGCCGTGTTCTTCAAACTTATCAGACAATTGACCCAAGGCCACCATATTCATGGCAAAGGCCGCCGCCTCGGAGGCGCCGGCCGGGGCCGGATATTGATTCAATTCTCCCGGTCCCAGCGTTCCGGCCGCATAAAGCACGGCCAGCGCGCAGTTCACCGTGTCATCATCCACATAGGCATGATCCAGGGTGATGCGCGCCTTGTCGCGGTTTTCCTCCGATGGCTCAAACACCCAGGCCTCCGACGCCGTCAGCGAGGCCGGATCCTGGTCCGAGCGCGGCCCGATGTAGTCGCGCGCCGCCAGGCAGGCCCACCACACCCGCTCCCGCGGGGGCAGCAGCACCGCCAGAAGCCGCAGCAAATCGACCAGCGCGCCCTTGCGGTCCAACTCCTCCAGCACCACGCCCGCCTGCGCCGTAGGCGGCGCCTCCAGCGGAGTTTTCAGGATGACATTTGCCCGCGACAACAGCTTTGCCACCGGGTCAGCGGGCATTTTCACCAGCTTTTCAAATCTTGCCGACATCTGCACCACCTAGTTGATCATCGTGAGGCCGCCCTTCAGGGTCAGCATGGCCTCGCCTTTCACGGTGGTCATCGGCGCCTTGGCCTCAACCATACCAGAGCCTTCGATCTTGATCATCGGGCCAGAGATGGTGACGCCGGAGTTGTCGATCTTGATCGAGGAAGGCCCCACCGTCATCTTGATCTCCTGGCCCGCGGTCATCGCGATCTTGCCCGTTGTCACGTCCACGGTCAGATTGCCCAGCGACACAGTCTCCGTGTGGTTGCCCTGGGCAATGGTTTCGGTCAGATTGCCGGTGTCCACGTCCAGGGTCATGTTGCCGGTCTGGATATTCTCAGACTTGTCGCCGGTTTCCACCACCTCGGTCCGGTCGCCCTCATGCACGGTTTCCGTCATGTGCTGCTGAACCGTGAACACATAGCTCTTTTCATCGGCCCCGGTCACTTCCGGGTCGGGCGCATCCATGCCCACCGTCACCGTCGAGCGGTCCTTGACCAGCATCTGATGATCTTTCTCGGCCTGAACCCGCATCAGTTCGCTGTCCTTCTTGTCATCGAACATCAACTCGTTATAGCCGCCGCCGCCCTTGGAGGAGTTGGTCTTGATCCCCAGCTGGGTCTGATCGTCGGGATAGGTATAGGGCGGCATGGTTTCCGCATTGTAAAGCATGCCGGTGCAGATCGGCCGGTCCGGATTGCCGTCCTCGAACTGGATCACAACCTCCTGCCCCATGCGCGGGATCGCCACCATGCCCCAGTTCTTGCCGGACCAGGGGGTCACCACCCGCACAAAACACGACGAGGTTTCATTGTCCTTGCCTTCGCGGTCCCAATGAAACTGGATCTTGATGCGCCCGTGCTCGTCGGTCCAGATCTCCTCGCCGCTCTGGCCGACTACTGTCGCGGTCTGCAGCCCCGGCACTTCCGGCCAGGGGGTCACCAGCGGCGCCCGGAACTGATCGGATTTCAGGATCGCGCTGAAGGTCGAGGCATAGACGTCATGCTCCATCTCCTCGGGCACATCCATATTCTTCGGTTTCAGATCGCGGCGCATGGACCCCCTGGTCGCAACCTTTTCCGTCTTCTGGCTTTCCCGTTCCCCGTAATCCCAAGCCACCTTGATATGGTGCTCAGTCTCAATGACCAGGTATTCCTTGTTGTTCTCCTTCACCGGGTGCTTTTCCATAGTGAAAGTGCTGCCGGTGCCCAGCGTCGCCACGCTCGACGCGCCGCGCCAGCGGATGTGCCTGACCGCCTCCGCTTCCATCCGCACCCGCGACCGCTTGTCCCCCAATGGCGTCTTGGACGGATAACGGCCCTGGTAGTCGTAAACTTCATAGTTCTTGTAGGAGTGGTTCCCCTTGGCAATCGCGGTGGCCGCCGTCAAATCCGCCGAGGGCGTCTCAAAGTTGAAATCATTCAGCGTGACCTTGCCGCGGGTGAGGATTTCCTCCTTGGCCCATTCCGAGATATGCTCCTCGCGGCGGCGGTCGCTGTCGTCGCGGGCATGGAATTCAATGGCCGCGCCGCCCTTGATGGGAGAATGCCCGCTGACCCCATCGCACAGCACCAGCTTCTCCCGCGCAGTATCGCCGGCCGGGCTGTCGAAGTAGAAGTAAATCCCCTCTTCCTCCATCAGCCGGCACAGAAAGGCATAATCGCTCTCCCGGTACTGCAGGCAATATTCGCGCGCTTCGTAGGAATCGCTCAGCTTGTCGGTGAAATCGCTGAAGCCGTGCTCGCTGAACAGCTGCTTGATAATATCGACAGAGGTCTTTTCCTGAAAGACCCGCAGATCGCTGGTCCGCGTCAGCAGCCAGAACCAGGGGCGCACCTCCGCCACATACATCTCATACCCGTTGCGGAAGCCCAGATACTCGACTGATACGCACAGCCCGTTGAACTGATGCTCGGTCTGCTGGCGCATCACATGCACATTCATCTGCTTGCCGACCAGATCCTGCAGCTTGGGCTGGCTCTTGGTCGCGGCAAATTCGATCGTGGTCTCGGTCAGCTTGCTCAGCCCCTCGCGCACAATCGCACGGCTCATCTGCAGCCCGTCGGTGGAATATGTCCCCGACATCCAGGCGAGGTCGTTTTCATGGCCCTTACTTACAACCATGGGTCCTCCTTTCCGCGACGGGAACCGGGCCGGAAATCGCCGGCAGTGTTCTCAAACATTCGCATCATAAATCATCCAAAAGTGCGGCGAGGTCTGCATCCATTTCCCCGTCGTCGTCATCGTCATCGCCGTCGTCTCCGAACGACGCCAACAGATCGTCCAGATCCCCGAGACCATCGTCATCCCCGCCGCCGTCTCCAAGATCAAGATCATCAAGGCCGGGAACATCCTCATCATCTCCGCCCAGATCCAAATCGAGATCCAGGTCATCGCTGTCCTCAGTATCGCCCGCAGGAGCTGCCGGTTCCGGCATCCCCCGCGGATCAGGCGGCGAGGGCTCGGGCGCCGGCAAGCCGGTCCAGGGCCCCAGAATCTCGCTGCCCTTCAGCGAATTGAAGGAGGTCAGCCGCACCTCGTCCCGCCCCTTGACCGCGCTCACCGCCATGAATCCGCGTTCTTGCGCCAGCGCAATCTTATCCAGGTCAATATTGCGCTCGGTGCAGGGCAGCGCCACCTGATCGCCGAACTTGTCGTTCACATAATGATAGGGCATCTCCCCCAAAGTCATGATTTTACCCAGCTGCAGAGACGGCCCGTTCTCACGGAACGACCGCCCCAGCAGGATTGCCACCAGCACCACCGGATTGGCCCAAAGCATGCCCTTCAGACCTTCTGTTTCGGTAAACTCCTCAAAATCAAACTCATAACAGGGTTCGGTCTTCTCACCATAGGGGCGCCGCAGCAGGAACCGCGGACTGACCAGCCCCAGATGCCCGGCCTCCGCCATGCCCTGCAGCGTATCCCAGGCGTCCGCTACCAGCTTGGGCCGCTCCGCCTTCGGCGTCTTCAGGAACTCCGGCGAAATCGCGGCAAAAAACGGCGCATCCACATGCGCCGCCACCCGCGCAATACGGCCCAGCAGCTCCGCATGCGGCGGCGTCTCTTCAAACTGATACATGCCGATCAGCGCCGAATAACCGCCGCGCCCGGTCTCCTCGTCCAGCGGCTCGCCGGTCAAAAGCCGCACAAACCCGGTTTTCGACAGGTCTTCTTCCGCCGCCAGATCCGCCGCCAATTCCTCGGCCGAGATGTCATACAGCATCACATCCAGCGTATCGTCGTCCTCGATCGAGCGCGCCATCAGGTCAAGCGAGCGCCACTGCGCCTCCACCGACTGGAATTCAGGATGGTGCAGCACCAGCCGCATGGCATCCGACAGCGCTTCATCCACCGCCTTTTGCATGGCCGCCGCATCCGGGTCCGGCAGCGCCCGGATATGCGGGCCGACAACCCGCGCCAGCAACTCCTCCACCGGCGTGGCCGGGCGCGGGGTGATGCCAGTTGCCCCGATCAGCTGCTGAAAGGCGCTCAGCCGCCTGTCGGCCGGCACTGAATTGCCCGCCGAGGTCCGCTTCGGCGCCCGCGCCCTGGTGCCGTATTTCTCAGCCCAGGCCTTCAGCGTGGTTGCCGCGTGATCCGCGGTCGCGCCGCTTTGCAGCTGTTTGCGCAGCCCCACCAGCTCGGAAAACAGCTCAACGTTTTCATACAGTTCATCCGGGTGCAGCCCGTCCAGATCCTCCAGCTTCACCGCAATCCCGGCACCCTCCTTGCCGATCGGCAGCACCAGCTTGGTCGCAAAGCTCTCGATCACATCCTCGACCGTGTCAGGATCCAGCAGGATCGCCTTGCGCGCCGCCAGACCATCGCCGGTCTCCAGCTGGCCCCTGGCCGCCCGGCCTGAGAAATCACCCAGAACCGCCAGCCGGAAGCGCCTGCGCTCCAACTTCTGCGCGTCAGGCCGGTCCGCGCTCAGGGTGCCATAAGCGAATTCAGGATCATCCGGCACGTCAACCGCCGCAGCCTCTGCCGCGGGGTCATCCCCCCCGGCGTCCAGATCATCCAAAAGCGCGCCCAGATCTTCGCCGCCCGCGTCCCCTGCATCCTCGTCATCACCGCCAAGATCCCCCAGCAGATCATCAAGATCCATATCCCCGTCATCGCCCATCAGGCTGTCCAGGTCGGACTCCGCATCCCCTAGACCGCCAAGCAGCGCATCCAGGTCATCCTCGGCACTGCCGTCATCTTCCGCCTCCTCCGCCGAAGCCTCCTCGCCGAGACCTGCCAGCAGACCGTCCAGATCGCCCTCCTCTTCCTCAGTCCCAAGATCACCCAGAAGCTCATCAAGGCTGGCACCCTCCGCCGCCTCTGCGCCGTCCGCATCAAGACTGCCCAGCAGCGCATCCAGATCATCTTCGCCTGCCGCGTCATCCTCGGCGGCGGTTTCATCGTCCAAACTGCCCAGCAGATCATCCAGGCTGCTGTCGTCTTCATCTCCAGCGGCGGTATCTTCCGGCTCGTCCAGACTGCCCAGCAAGCTGTCCAAATCATCGCCGCCATCCGCGTCCCCGCCATCAACAAGCGCATTCAGTTCGGAACTGTCCTCATCTGCGGGATCTGAAATGTCCAAACCGCCCAGCAGTTCATCCAGGCTGCTGCCATCCTCCGCTGAATCCACGGACGGCTCTTCCTCCAGTTCACTCAAAAGCACATCGGGATTTTCCGCGGATACAGACTCATCCTCGTCAGTCAGGTCTCCCAGAAGCCTGTCCAGAGTATCATCTCCGGCCGGCGCCTCCGCATCCTCTCCACCCGCCGGCAATGCCTCCGGATCCAGGCCCGCGCTGTCAGCCCCGCCAGCGTCTTCGTCTTCGGCCAGGCCCGCCAGTATGTCATCCGGGACGTCCTCCGCCGCGTCCTCGCCCGGCGCATCGCCGCCAAGACCCGCAAGCAAATCATCCAGACCGCTATCCCCGGCCTCATCTTCAGCAGGGGTCTCAAGCGTGTCCAGTGCAGCGCTCAGATCGCCGTCCCCGGCATCGTCCTCCGGTTCATCCAGCCCGCCAAGGATGCCGTCCAGGCCATCCTCCTCCACTGGCGCGTCCTCCGGAAGATCCTCCGCCAGCCCGGCCAGCACATCTGCCGCGCTGTCCCCGCCGTCTGTTTCCTCGGGCGTTTCAAGGCTGTCCAGCACCGCGCCCGGATCTTCATCCGTGTCTTCGTCCTGTTCCAGACCGCCCTCCAGCAAGCCTTCGAGAATATCACCGGCCTCGTCTCCCGCCGTTTCTTCAGTCTCAGCCGGGGCCAGGCTGTCCAGTGCATCCTCTGCCGCGCTGCCGCTGTCTTCCTCCGCGTCAGCATCGTCCAGCAGGCCGTCCAGAACGTCGTCCAGGCTGTCTTCCTCAACATCGTCTTCGACGGCTGTTTCAGCCAGGCTGTCCAGCACCGCAGCGGCTTCGCCGCCGTCATCCTCTGCCTCCGGCGCAACATCTGAAAGTTCACTCAGAACGCCGGCAACATCTTCGGTCCCGTCCTCGGCGATCTCCACCGAGGCCAGGCTGTCCAGAGCGGCCCCCGCCGTGTCATCGCCGCCGCCGTCCACTTCGACCGCGGCCAGGTCATCCAGAACCGATGCAGTCTCATCAGCAGCATCCGCGTCCGGGGCATCTGCCGCCGCCAAGCTCTCCAAGGCGGCACCCGCGGTATCGTCTTCCGTCTCATCCTCCGGCGCCCGCTCTGCCAGCCCGTCCAGGATGCCGGAGTGGTCCTCCGCGGGCTGCTCTGCAGTTTCAACCGCCGCCAGGCCTTCCAGCGCATCCTCCGCCGCCGTGTCTGCCTGCTCCGGCACATCAATGTCCGCGAGCGCGCCCAGAACACCGGAATGATCATCCAGTTCAGCTTCCGCCACTTCCACGGCTGCAAGACTTTCCAGAGCAGCCCCTGACGCATCCTCCGCGCCAGCGTCCGCGGGTTCCTGCGCCGCCAGCCCGGCCAGCACATCGCCGGAGGTATCGGCGTCCTCCGCTTCAGGCAGCTCCGCCTGCGCCAGCCCCTCCAGAACTGTGTCCGCCCCGTGCTCCTCTTCCGGGTCCAGCGGTTCTGCCGCGGCGAGCGACGCCAGCGCCTCACCGGCATCATCCCCTTGGTCTTCCTCAGCCGGCTCCGCAGCGCTCAAGCCTGCCAAAACCTCTGCCGATGCGTCCTCATTGTCCTCCTCAGCCGGCGCCGCCGCCCGCAGGCCGTCCAGCACATTTCCGGAAGCATCCTCGGCTGCCGACTCCGGCACAGCGGCCTGCGCCAGCCCCTCCAGAACAGATGCGGCGCCGTCCTCTTCTGTCATTTCCGGCACGCCGGTCGCAGCCAGAGCCGCCAAGGCATCCGCCGCGATGTCCTGCGGTTCGGGGTTTGCCGGTGCGGCGGTGCTCAGACCGGCCAGCACGTCAGCGGACGTATCTTCGGGGGCTGCATCCCCGGGGGGCGCCCCCCGCAGGCCTTCCAGAACCCCCGCCGAGGCATCCTCGGCCGCCTGATCTTCTGGCGCCGCGTCGCGCAGCGCGTCCAGAACCCCGCCGGATTCATCCGCGGGCGCAGCAGCCTCCGGTGCCGCAGCCGCAAGTCCGGCCAGTACATCATCGCTGCTGTCGGCCTCTTCCCCGGGCAACTCCAGGCTGCGAAGGCTTTCCAAGGCTGCCGCGCTGCCGGAGTCCCCCGGCGGCGCCGAGACCGCCGCCAGCAGCGACGGATCGTTCAGGATCGTCTCGATCAGCGTTTCGGCGCCGGTCTTGCCGTCCATATAGGCCATCAGGTTCTGCAACTGGGTGCGCGCCTCCAGCAGCGGACGCAGCGCGTCCACCTTGGCAGCAATGGCCCCCGGCGAAAAATCCGCCAGGCTTTTGAACGTCAGATCGACCGCCAGATTGCCCTCGCCGGTCAGCGTGTTGGGAACCGTGAACGCAGCGCGCGGCGCCATCGACTTCATCCGCTCGTCAAAATTGTCGACGTCGATTTCCAGAAACTTGCGGTCGGCAACCGCGGGCTGCTCGACCGTGGATTTGCCTGCCAGGTCGCTCAGCACGCCCATCACAAAGGGCAGCTGCACCTTCTTTTCGGCGCCATACAGCTCCACGTCATATTCGATCTGAACGCGCGGCGCCCGGTTGCGGGCAATGAACTTCTGCGAGCTGTCAGCCATTGCCCCCTCCTTTCAGCTGCGCAATCTCTGACCTCAGCGCCTTGATCTCCTCATGCAGCTCCATCACATGCGCATCCACAACGTCGGTCTCCGATTTCACCAGGTCGCGCAGTTTTTCAAATTCGGCCTCCGCTTCCGCTTCCACCGCTGACTGCATTGTGTTCACCAGCAGGCCGATGAACAGGTTCAGCACCGAAAACGCGGTGATCACGATGAAAGGCACAAAAAACGCCCAGGCATAGGGGAACACATTCATGACCGGGCGCACGATCCCCATCGACCAGCTTTCCAGCGTCATGATCTGGAACAGCGAATACAGCGACCGCCCAAGGGTGCCGAACCAGATATCAAAGGCATCGCCGTACATCAGCGTTGCCATCACCCCGAACACATAGAACACGATCGAGATCATCACGATCACAGCGCCCATTCCAGGCAAGGCATCCAGCAGCGCCTGCACCACCGCCCGCATCTGCGGCACCACGGACAACAGCCGCAAGGCGCGCACCACACGCAGGCCGCGCAGGGCAGACAGCCCCTGGCTGTCCGGCAGCAGGCCGACCGAAACCACCAGAAGATCAAAGATATTCCAGGCCGAAGTGAAAAAGCGCAGGCCATAGGCAAAAAGCTTCAGCGCCAGCTCCGCCACAAAGATGCCCAGCACCACCCGGTCTATCACATTCAGCAGACCGCCCGCATGGGCATTGACAGTATCAGAGGTGCCCAGCCCCAGGGTGATCGCGTTGAAAATGATCACCCCCAGAATGGAGTTGGTCACCCAATCGCGCTCAACAAATTCCCGGGCCCTGTCCCGTAGCGTCCCTTCGGTTTGCGCACTGCTGTCCACTGCGATTCTCCACCCGGTCGTTTGGTTCTGGCCGGGCACCCTCAGCGCCCGGCGGTCTTTCATCATTCGTCAGGCCGCGTCGAACACGGTCCCGTCCAGCGCTTTGCTGGTGATCTTGTCGTAGGCATAGCCGCCAACCGCGCCGCCCACGCCCAAAGCCAGATCCTTGGCGCCGGTGGCGATCGAATTGCCATCAATCGGAGACAGTGCCAGGGCTGCGAACTTCAGCCCCTCGCGGAACACCTTCAGCGCTTTGGGGTCCTTGATCGTCAGCGCCTTCACCCGTTTCATCAGGTCCTTGATGTTGCTGGCCCAGCCGCGCGCTTCAGCATACATCGCCTGGATCTTTTCGATGGCGTTCTGAACCCGGGCATAGTTTTCCGCCAGGGCCGTATCCAGCGCCTTGCTGATCATCACCAGCTGAGTCTTCTTGTCCTTGACGGGATGCTTCTTCAGCTTCTTGCCGACCTCGGTCAGAAACTCCTTCTTCAGCTTTTCCTGCTGTTTCAGGATCTTGTTCAGCGTCTTCGACAGATCGTGCATTTTGACGACCATCCGGGCGTATTTCGCCTTCAGCGTATCGGCAGCATCCTCCACCGTTTTCACCGACGGCTGCGAGATCCCGAGAAACTCCTGAAACACTGCCGCCGACACTTCATTCGCCGCATTCAGCGCCTTGTTCGAGGCCGCCTTTTCCACCACCGTCAGGTTCTTCACCAGGATGGTCTTGGACTGATCAATGCTGATCGCCAGCTTGCCGATGTCCTTGGCCAGCGACACCCCGGATTTGATCAGGCCGATGATGCCAAGCGCCGCCCCCGCGCCGCCGGAAAACGGCGAGGTCGCCATCGCCGCGATGCTCACTGCCAGCCCGGCCAGGGTTCCGGTGATGGACACGCCGATCTTGATCTTGAACTTGGACCATTCCTTTTTCTTCTTCTGCAGGCTGGTCCAGGCCTTCTGCGCCGCCAGTTCGGCGGCTTTTTCGGCCACCTTGACGTCAGTCTTGATGGCCTCATTCAGCCCTTTCAGCTGCTTTTCCATGTCCTTTTCCGTGGCGCCCTTGGCCACCATCTGAACAAACAGCTTGTCGAACACCTTGCACTTTTTCTCGATCGTGTCCTTGGTCTGCTCCAGCACCTCATTGGCACCGGCTTGGAATTCCTGCTGCAAAAGCGGGTCTTTCTCGACCCCCTTTTCCATCTTCTTGTCGAGCTCGACCACCACCTTGAACGACAGTTTCGGCGGTTCGACCATCTCCAGCCCGGATACTTTGATGTCCAGGTTCTTCAGGTCCATGACAACATGTTTAACCATGAGGCTTCCTTCCCGCTGTTTACCCTCAGGCGCGATCAATCAAACGCGTAAGTGAACTCCCCGCCGGTGACCCCGATGGCGACTTTCTGCACTTCCTTGCCCTCCATCAGGCGGCGCAGGAATTCGTTTGAGATATCCGGCAGCATGGTGTTGGTGACGATGGCGTCGATCATCCGGCCGCCGCTGTCCAGCTCCTGGCAGCGGTTGACGATTTCCTCGACCACGGCGTCCGAATACTCGAACGGCACCCCATGGGTTTCCTGCACCCGCTTCTGGATCCGGCCCAGCTGCAGCTTGGTGATCTCCCCGATCATCTCCGGGCTGAGCGGATAATAGGGGATCGCTACCAGACGCCCCAGCAGCGCCGGCGGGAACACTTTGACCAGCGGGTCGCGCAGCGCTTTCGCCATGCCTTCCGGCTCCGGCATCAGGTCCGGGTCGGAACACAGATCCATGATCGTCTCGGTGCCGACATTCGACGTCAGCAGGATCAGCGTGTTCTTAAAGTCGATGATGCGGCCCTCGCCGTCTTCCATCACCCCCTTGTCGAACACCTGGAAAAAGATCTCATGCACATCCGGATGCGCCTTCTCAACCTCATCCAGCAGCACCACCGAGTAGGGCTTGCGCCGCACTGCTTCTGTCAGCACCCCGCCCTCGCCATAACCGACATAGCCCGGAGGCGCGCCTTTCAGCGAGCTGACGGTATGGGCCTCCTGGTATTCCGACATGTTGATGGTGATGACGTTCTGCTCGCCGCCATACAGCACCTCGGCCAGCGCCAGCGCGGTCTCGGTCTTGCCCACGCCCGAGGTCCCGGCCAGCATGAACACCCCGATCGGCTTGTTCGGATTGTCCAGCCCGGCGCGGCTGGTCTGAATCCGCTTGGCGATCATCTTCATCGCGTGGTCCTGTCCGATCACCCGTTGCGCCAGGCGTTCCTCCAGATTCAGAATGGTCTCGATCTCATCCTTGACCATGCGGCCCACCGGAATGCCGGTCCAGTCGCCCACCACGCTCGCCACGGCCTGATGATCCACAATCGGCAGGATCAGCGCAGAGTCGCCCTGCAGCGCTTCCAGTTCGGCATTCTTGTCCTTCAGCTGCTGCATCAGCTCGGCGCGCTCATCCTCCGCAAGCGGGCTTCCGGCAGCGCCCTCCGCACCGTCATCCCCGGCATCCGGATCAGCGTCCACGGGCGCGGCTCCCTCCCGGAGCTTGGCGCGCAGGTCCAGAATGCCCTCGACAACCGCCTTTTCCTTGTCCCAGCGTTCGGTCAGCCCGGCCAGCCTTTCCTCTTCAACTGCTTTGGCGGCCTCCACCGCCTCGCGCCGGTCAGCAACCTCGTAACCCGCCGTTTCATCGCGGCCGATGATCTCCAGTTCGGTGGTCAGCGCCTCAATCCGGCGCTGGCTGTCATCCACTTCGGCCGGCACCGCGTGCTGGCTGACCGCCACGCGGGCACAGGCCGTATCCAGCAGGCTCACCGATTTGTCCGGCAGCTGCCGCGCCGGGATGTACCGGGCCGACAGGCTGACAGCAGCCTCGATCCCCTCGTCCAGCACCTGCACCCGGTGATGGCCTTCCAGCATCGAAGCGATGCCCCGCATCATCAAGATCGCCTTCGGAATGTCCGGCTCGTCGATTTTGACCACCTGAAAGCGCCGGGTCAGCGCCGGATCCTTCTCGATGTATTTCTTATACTCGGCCCAGGTGGTGGCGCCGATGGTGCGCAGCGTGCCGCGTGCCAGCGCCGGTTTCAGCAGATTGGCCGCATCGCCGGTGCCCGCCGCACCGCCGGCCCCGACCAGCGTGTGGGTCTCATCGACAAACATCACAATCGGCACCGGGCTGGCCTGCACCTCGTCAATCACCTGGCGCAGGCGGTTTTCAAATTCGCCCTTCATGCTGGCGCCTGCCTGCAGCAGGCCGACATCCAGCACCAGCAGCCGCACATCATGCAAGGCAGGCGGCACGTCGCCGCGCGCAATCCGCAGGGCAAAGCCCTCGACCACAGCGGTCTTGCCGACCCCTGCCTCGCCGGTCAGGATCGGGTTGTTCTGCCTGCGCCGCATCAGGATGTCGACGATCTGGCGGATTTCTTCGTCCCGCCCGACAATCGGATCAATCTCGCCGTTGCGCGCCTGTTCAGTCAAATCGGTGCAGAACTGCTCCAGCGCCTCGCCCTTGCCCATCGCGCCCGGCGCCATCGACCCCGAGGCCTCGCCCGGCTCGGCGCCGCCGCCGGTGACGTTGGAGCCATCCTGCGCGCCCAGCCGTTCCTCGGGCGAGCCATCGGTGGCATCATGGAAGTTGTCCGCCAGATCATCGGCGCCGACCTTCGCCAGCTCCGGCGACATGTTCGACAGGATGTTGCGCAGGGCCGGCGTCTTCAGCATCCCCAGCAGCAAATGGCCGCTGCGCACCTGACCCGCAGAATACAGCAAGGATCCCCAGACCCAGCCGCGTTCCATCGCATCCATCAGATGATCCGACAGGTCCGAGATCGTCGAGGCCCCGCGCGGCAGCATATCCAGGGCACGGGTGAGTTCGGTGGCAATCTTTCCGGCATCCAGATCATAATGCTGGATGATCCGGTGAATGTCGCTGTCCTGCTGCGCCAAAAGCTGGTGCAGCCAATGCACCAGTTCGACATAGGGGTTGCCCCGCATCTTGCAGAACACGGTTGCGCTCTCAACGGCCTGGTATCCCAGCTTGTTCAGCTTGCCAAACAGCGCCACGCGGCTGATCTCGGTCATCTTAAATCCCTCCCTCTACTCGCTCTTCAGCCCCGGCGCCAAATCCCGGGTACAGGTATAAATCATTCACGTCCGGCTGGTCCGCGTCGGGGTCCGGGCGCGACCGGATCCAGCTGGTATGGCCCAGCCGGGTGGTGCCGCCCAAGGATGCCCGCGGCACCTCGTCGCCGGCCAGGATCAGGTTCACATCCCAATCCAGAAAATCCCCGGCATAGGAGCGCACAATCGCCCGCAGCCGTTTCAAAGCCTCGCCGCCCGGCAAAAGCCGCTCATAATCTTCCAGTTTCAGCGGCCCGATGCGGATCCGGAACTTGGCCGAGCGGCTCCAGACCTTGTCGCCGATGCTGGTGGACTGGCCCAGCCCGCCATAGCCCAGTTGCCAGCGGTCGTCCGGCTCCAGCTCCAGCCAGCTGCCGACAAATTCCTGCAGATGCACCGGCACCTCGAAAAACGCCGACAGGATCGACACCAGCCCCTCGGCATTCTTGGCGCCCTTGGCCAGATGGCCGGCAAAATGCAGCTTGGCGAGATCGGGCATGTCGTCCCGGCCGGTGAACTTGAACCCGTTATAGCCGATCAGCGAGGACACTTTGCGCGCCATCGGATCATCGGCCCGGTCGAAACTGACCGCCGGAGACCCCTGCGTCCAGGCCCGGTACAGCAGACTCATCAGCCGGTGCGTCAGCATGTCGGCAAAGGCCACCATCGTCGGGTCGCGGTGGTTCCTTTTGCGGTCGCGGGCGTATTCGGTCAGATGCAGCGGCAGCGGCCCCTGCGGCCCGAACAGGCCGAAAAACCGGTTGGTCAGAACAGCAGGTTTGCCCCCCTCGGCCGGCTTGAATGCGGCAATGGTCGAGGGCGGGAACGCCAGTTCCGCCTCCTGCCCCAGGCGCAGCTTGTCCTCGCGCGGGCGGCGGCTTTCGCCAAGACGCGGGGCGTCATCGAAATGCGCTTCCAATACCCGCAGGGCCTGAAAAACATGGTGCTTTTCAGGCGCCATGGCCAACCGGCCATACAGGCTCAGATCGTCCGGCCGAGGCCCTTTTCCGGTCGCCATCTGGCAATTTCCCCGCGTTTTTCAGTCTTCAGGACTGTCTCCGTGAATGAGTTGATGCTGGCATAGCCGCGGAAGAACCGCTCCAGAACGGCCCCCAGCACATAGATGTTGCTGCCCTCGAAATAGCTTTCATCAAAGCCCAGGGTGATCTCCAGCCCGCGCACCGCGGTCGACAGGATCTCGTCGCTCATCCGCCGCACAATGGGCCGGGCGGCCACCGACAGGATCCCCTCCAGCTGCTTCTCCGTCACCCGGTCGCCCAGGGGCGCATAAAGCCCGACCAGCTCGCGCAGCGCCTCCGCCGACTGGCCCTTGCCGGTTTCGGCAATCGACACGTAGTTCAGGCTGAGGTGCGAAATCAGCCGCCAGGCGGTATCCCCCTGCGCCAGCGTCGGATGCGGGCGGGTTGGCGAGACCGGCAGCGTCACTTTGCGCACCGGGCCGCCTTCGGGCAGGTGGAACACATCGTCATTGCCGGTGGCCAGCAGCATCGGCAGGTCGCGGTTGGTGCACAGCGCGTTGACCGCCAGCTGCTCCAGCCCCGGGGAATAGGGAACCTGCGACCGGTCCACCAGCGTCAGATAGACTTCCGACCCCAGATAAGAGCTGCGCACCCCGCGCAGGCGCTCCTTTTCCGAGCGCTGCCGCATCCGCCGTTTGACGGTGTAATAAGCCGGGTGGCTTTCGCCCGCAGCGGTGAAATCACTGGCGGAATAAAACGGGCGGAAGATCACGTCGTCCTCCCCCTCGCCGCTGATCCCGACCACGCTGTTCAGCCCGTAGATCTCAAAATCCAGACCCGCGGTGCGGTTCGGGATCACATGGTGTTCGGTATCGATCGGCGCAATCCGCACCCGGTCGCAGCGCTTTTCAAACAGGTTCACGGCCGGCACCGTGTTCAGCTTGAACACATCCGGCACAATGATCGGGGCAATCTCCGGCATCCCCTCCCGCAGCAGGATATACAGATCAACCTCGTTGCCCGCGGATTTCTTCAGCCCCGCCTGCAGCCCCTGCAGTTCCACAAAACGGAACCGCTCCGGCATCGCAAAATATTCCTGCAGCAGCCTGTAGCCGTCATAGACCCGGCGCGGCAGCGGCAGCAGCGCCTCCTCCGGGCTGAAACCCTTTTGCACCACTTTGGCGCCGCGCAGCGGCAGCTGCCAATCCGCCCGCCGGTCGGTGGAGCGCGCGACGATCCCCTGCACCTGGGTGCACAGCAGCTCCAGCAATGGCCAGCTGTTGCCCGCCTCGCTGGTCAGATACAGGGACAGATCATCCATCCCCAGTTTGCTGATCGGATCGCCGTCAATCCGCTTGATCCGCAGCCGGATGCCCGCGCGGGCATCATATCCCGCAGCAACCCCCGCCGCGACCAGTTCGCCGCGGCCGTCGATATACTGTGCCTCGGTGATCTGGATCGGCCACATCGTCAGATCGGCAGAGGTGCGGAATTCGCACGGCGTCTGTTCGCCCTCGGTCAGCCGCGACCGCAGGGTCGAGCCCCGCTTCAGCACATAGCCGCTTTTGACCGCCGAATTCGCCACATCCGGCTCAAACGACGCAATCATCATCGACGGCGTCGGCGCCAGGTAATGCGGATAGATGATTTCCAGCAGGTTCGACGTGAAATTCGGATACTGCAGCTCCAGCTCCAGCTGGACGCGGGCAGTCAGAAAGGCGGCCCCCTCCAGCAGCCGTTCCACATAGGGGTCAAGAACCTCAACGCCTTCCATTCCCAGCCGCGCGGCGATCTTGGGATAGGCGGCAGCAAACTCGCCGCCCATGTCGCGCAGGTAGTTCAGTTCATTTTCGTAATGGGTCAGCAGCCGTGTATCCATCTTACATGGCCCTTTCCATTTCCACTTCGCCGGTGGTCAGATCGACCTTGCTGCGCAAATACAGCTCCAGCGGCATCGGCTGCGCCCACATATCGGCACGGATTTCCAGCCCCACGGTCATCTCGGTGGCATCAGTGCCATCCTGCAGCTGCACATCCACCGACCCTTCGATGATCCGCGGCTCGTAGGTGGCAATCGCCTGTTTGATCGACTGGCGGATCGCTTCGGCCTTTTCACTGGTCGAGGCTTCGCCCGCCACCTCGATCAGCCCGTAGTTCAGCACCGAAGCCGAGACCGACGGATATCTCCGCGCATCGAAATGGCTTTCCACATTCTGCGTGTTCAGCAGCCAGGACAGATCGCGCTGAATGATGTCCCGCAAGCGCGAAAGATCGATCACCCGGCTCTCGCGGGTTTCCTTCAGATCGCTAGGTGCATTGTCTGTCAGCCGGTCCAGCAGCGATGGCTGCAGGCGCTCGGCCAGTGTTTTGTCAGCCATTCTCTACGTCATGCCCATCCATCCGGAGTGTGCGCACATCCATGATGGCAATATCTTCATCGCCGATCGTCAGCAGCCGCTGGCCGAGGCCGGTATAGGTGTCCGCCCCGGCATCCTCCCACACGGTGGCGCGGGCCAGCATCGACAGCCCGTCGGCTTTTTCGCTGCCCGGATACCGCGTCGGGATCATCGCCGCCACCGAACCGCCGCCCGCCAGGGTCAGCGTGCCGGCCGTCCAGACCGCATCGCGCAAATCGCTCGGCTCCTCGGCCTCGAAAGAAACGATCTGCGCAAACGGCAGCCAGTAGTATTTGCCGTTCACCACCGTTTCCAGCACCGGACCCAGCCGCATATCGGCATCGGCGATCCAGTCGAATTTCTTGCCGTTGATCTCGCCGGGGCTGGCCGGGGCCGCATCAAACGCCTTCGCGCGCAGCTCGGCGGCTTCCTTGGGATTGCCCTGCGCCAGCAGTTTCTGCGCTTCAATCAGATGCGCCAGCCATTGCTCCGGCTCGCCCAGGATCAGCGGCGCCTTTTCACCGGCAAAAACCTTCTCGCGGTAAACTTCGCAGATGATCGCCTCGCGGTAGGCCTGCGCCATCACCGTGGCGCCTTCATCCAGACCCGCCGCCGCCTTCAGCTGGGCAATCGCCCGGTTCCAGTCGCCCAGCACACACAGCAGCTGAAACAGGAAAACCCGCAGCTTGGCATTGCTCGCATCACCCCGGATCTTTTGCTGCAGCGCCTCCAGCGCCGCCCTGGGATCACCAGCTTTCAAATGCTCTTCGGGTGTCATCGGGATCTACTCCGCAACTAGGGTGGATGCTGCAAATACGCCAGAAAAAACAGACCCCGGGCGCAAATACGCCCGGGGTCGGCCAATGGTTTTACTCGACCTTGCCGGTCTGAACGTTCCACTTGAAGGTGCCTTCCGTGGTCAGCTTACCGGTTTTCTGGTTGGTCGATTTGTATTCATGCTCGATCGACGCATAGGCCAGCGACCAGGTTTCTTCCGGGATGCCGTCCTCGCTTGCGGAGATCGAGTAGCTGTCGACAACCACGTCTTTCATCTTCCAGACCGAATAGACCAGCAGGCCTGCGCTGGCGCTGTCACCCGAACGGCACCAATGCATGATGATTTCCGGCCGCACCGTGCCATTGGCCACCGACAGCGCCAGGCCGTTCGATGCCTTGCCCATCTGCGAGGTCAGCTCAATCTTGCCGAAGTTGGAGTTTGCATGCATCCGCTGGGTCGAGCCCAGATCCGTCATTTCAACGGCACGCTCGACATTCCAGCTTGCGGACTGGATGACAATCCATTTCTTGTGCTGCTCCTCGGTGGCGTCACCCTCGACATCCGAAATTTGCACAAACATGTTAGCAGCCATTTTTCTATCCTTTCAATAACTAAGATCTCTACTGCACTATGATCGTTTGAGGCTGGGGAGTGGAAAATCAGCCTCCCTTTTCCGAGGGCAGTTTGGATACCAGCCGCAGCGAGACAGAAAGCCCCTCAAGCTGGTAATGCGGGCGCAGGAAGAATTTTGAGGTATAATACCCCGGGTTGCCCTCGACCTCTTCCACAACCACTTCGGCTGCGGCCAGAGGTTTGCGCGCCTTCTCGTTCTCCGAAGAGATATCCGCGTTGAAATCAACATAGTTGTTGATCCAGTCCTGCAGCCAGGACTCCATGTCCTGACGGCTTTTGAACGAGCCGACCTTATCCCGCACCATACACTTGAGATAGTGCGCGAACCGGCATGTGGCGAACAGATACGGCAGCCGCGCGCCCAGATTGGCGTTGGCGGTGGCGTCCGGATCGTCATATTCGGCCGGCTTGTGCAGCGATTGCGCCCCCATGAAGGTGGCCACATCGGTGTTCTTGCGGTGGATCAGCGGCATCATGCCGTTCTTCGCCAGTTCCGCCTCGCGCCGGTCGTCGATGGCAATCTCGGTCGGGCATTTCTGATCGACGCCGCCATCAGTGGTCGGGAAAGTATGCGAGGGCAGGTTCTCCAGCGTGCCGCCGCTTTCCACGCCGCGGATCCGCGAGCACCAGCCGTACATCTTGAACGAGCGGGTGATGTTCACCGCCATGCCATAGGCCGCGTTGACCCAGCCGTATTTCTCGCTAGTGGCGCCTGCGGTGTCTTCCTCGAAGGCAAACTCGTCCACCGGATCGGTCTTCGAGCCATAGGGCAGACGGCCCAGGAACCGCGGCATCGCCAGGCCGACGTATTTTGCATCCTCGCTGTCGCGCAAGGACCGCCAGGCGGCATATTCCGGGGTCTGGAAAATCTTGGTCAGGTCGCGCGGGTTCGACAGTTCCGCCCAGCTGTCCATCTGGAACAGGGTCGGTTTGGCGCCGGTGATCAGCGGCGCATGCGCGGCCGCGGCGATCTTGGACATTTCGCCCAGCAGTTCGATGTCCGGCGGCGAGTGGTCAAAATGGTAATCCGCCACCAGCGAGCCGTAGGGCTCGCCGCCCAGCTGGCTGAATTCCTCGGTGTAGATCTTCTTGAACAGCGGCGACTGGTCCCAGGCGGTGCCCTTGAATTTCTTCAGGGTCTTGGACATCTCCTTCTTGGTGATCGGCATCACCCGGATTTTCAGCTGCTCGTCGGTCTCGGTGTTGTTGACCAGATAATGCAGACCGCGCCAGGCGCTTTCCAGCTGCTGGAAATCCTCGTTGTGGAGGATCAAATTGACCTGCTCAGTCAGCTTCGCATCGATCGCCGACACAATGCTCTCGATCGAACGCAGCGCATCGTCGGACACCAGCGCGGTGTTTGCCAGCGCCTGCTCGGCCAGGGTTTTGACGGCGCTTTCAACCGCCGTCTTGGCCTGGTCCGACTTGGGGCGGAATTCCTTTTGCAGCAGGCTCGCGAATTCGGCCGAGCCAAAGGCGGTTTCACCGGCAGCGGCTTCCGCCTGGAGTTCTTCTTCAGCCATCTTCGTCCTCCCCTCTTATTCTTCGCTCTCGGCGTCGCCGCCGGGTTTCGGCTGCGCTGCCAAGGTCTTCAGCAGGCTCGGGTCCTGGATGATCTTCGAGATCAGATCCTCGGCGCCGGTCTTGCCATCCATATAGGTCATCAGATTTGACAGCTGGGTGCGCGCCTCCAGCAGTTCGCGCAGCGGCTCCACCTTGGCGGCAATTGCGGCAGGCTTGAAATCGTCCATGCTCTCAAAGGTGATATCGACCGCCAGATTGCCTTCGCCGGTCAGCGTGTTGGGCACGGTGAAGGCAGCGCGCGGCGCCATCGACTTCATCCGGTCATCGAAGTTGTCAACGTCGATTTCCAGGAACTTGCGGTCCGCAACCGCGGGCTGCTCCACTTCGGATTTGCCCACCAGGTCGCTCAGCACGCCCATCACAAACGGCAGCTGCACCTTCTTCTCGGCGCCGTACAGCTCCACGTCATATTCGATCTGGACCCTTGGTGCCCGGTTGCGGGCAATGAATTTCTGTGAACTTCCGGCCATCTAGGTCTCCTTACTCGTCTTGCTTTCACGGCGGCCGCGGCGCCGTGCAGCGCGGCCGGCCCCGTGTCAGTCGCCGTGTCAATCGTCGTCGTCTTCGATCCCGCCGATCAGGTGGACATTCTCCACCCCCTGCGGGGCCATGTCATTCATAATGGTGAGGAAGTCGGCCCCCACCAGTTTCTTCGCCCGCTCCAGCAGAATCGGCAGCGGGCTCGACGGCTCCCGCCGCCGGTAATAGGCAATGATACGGTCCAGCGCGTTGGACACATCCGCGGGCGAATTGATCACCCCCGGCGCTGCCGCCGCGGCAGTCCCGCCAGCAGCCGGAGCGGCCTCTCCGGCGCCGTCAGCCGCTGCATCCTCTGCAGCGCCGTCATCGCCGGCCTCTTCCTCAGCGCTCATGTTGCCGTAGGCGCGGATGCGCTTGGCGATCTGCTGCAGCAGCTTGATCAGCGCGCTCAGATCCGGGCCCTGCCCCGGTGTCTGCTCATCGAACACAGCCGAGATTGCCCGGACATTCTCTTCCGCCGACACGATTGCTGCAAGCCTTGCCGACACGATTTCTTCGTCGCTGTCCTGAAAAGCGGCGCCGATGGTGGCCGTGTCGGGAATATGCTCCATGCTTTCGGGGGCGGTCATCACCCCTTCGGCAATCTCGATGTCGCGCAGGCAGAAGCGGCCGAAGCCGCGGCTCTCGGCCAGCGGCGCCCGGCGCAGCGAGCGGTACAGCGGCGATGGCCCCGCCATCCCATCCGGCTGGCCGCACAGATCCTGCACCGCGTTGATCCGCATGGTCGGGTCGCCGTCGTCCTCATCCAGCTCCGGGTGGCAGCTCTCCCAGAAGTCCTCCAGGCAGCCGCGGATATAGGCCGTGACATCGGCAAAACCGGTCAGCCCTTCGGACTGCAGCAGCGCATCGCCCAGGAACACTGCGGCACGCAGATCATGGCTGCGCTCCAGCACCTCCAGGGCTTTCTTTTGAACTTCGCGGTAATCCGGATCCGTGGCTTCGATCTTTTCGTTGCCCACAACCGATTCTTCCCCCGGCTGGGCGGCCAGCTCCATCTCTGTGAAGGCCGGATCGTATTCAAGGTTCTCGCCGCTGGGCGCGTCATCCCCTTTGGATTGCAGTAATGCTGCCGGATCCATTGTCTCGCTTGCCCCCCCGCTTTTTTCCGGTTCTGCGGCTCTATTGACTTAACGTCAAGCTACCCCCACCCTTTTCGGGCCTGGTGGTTAAGGCTGCCCTAATCTCAAACTAAAACTTGACCCCAAGTGAGCCTTATCGGCATCCTAAAGTCAAATGTTTTCACAGCTTTTTGCGGCGGGCGAATAATGAGTATTGAGCGCATTTCCGGCAAGGAAGTCAAAGTGATGGTTCGCGAGGGCTGCAAGAAACGGATGAGTTTCGCCTTCTGTCTGGACCAGGCCAAAGACCCGCTGCTGATGATCCAGCCGGGCAAGAAACCGGAAACCCTGAAGACCCCGATGAAGAAGGAGGGCGGCGGCCCGCCGATGGCCTGGGGCACCTATGTGGTGCGCTCCGGCGAGATGGAAATGACCTGCGAAAGCGCGCCGCAGCGGATGGTCACCGAGCTGAAGACTTTCCTCCGGCGCAACAAGCCCCAGGTCAACGTGCTGTTCTATGACGACGGCGGCAACCTCCTGGACAGTCTCAAACCGGAAAAGGCTGAGGGCCAGGTGACCGAGGAAAACGCCGCCGACATCTCCGCCTCCGGCATCGACCCCCAGGCCATCGCGCCGCTCAAGCGCCGCCTGAAACGCATTCAGCCGCGCATCGGCCTTGCCCCCGGACCGCTGGAGCTGAAACTCAAGCGCGCGCTCGCCAAATCCGTCAGCCTGATCAACGACGGCCGCCTGCAGGAGGCCGAGACCATGGTCGTGGTGATCGAACGCGCTGTCGCCCGCATCGGCCAGGACCGCGAGGATGAGGCCAAATCGATGAAACGCGGCCAGCGCGAGATGGACCAGCGCAGCTTGGGCGCCCAGGTCAAACGCGCCCAGTCGTTGCAGGCCAATGTCGCCCGCGCCCCGGGCAAGGTCCGCGACCGTCTTGGCCGCGCCCTGCATGTGGCCGCCCGGCATCTGAAACGCCGTGATCTCGACTCGGCCCGCGACGCCATGGACAAGATCGAGAAGGCCCTGACCGCCCTGGTCTGACCCCGAAACAGCCCGGCCCGCAGCGGTTGCGGGCCGGGCATCCCACCGGAACCCGGAGACAGTGATGCCCCTGAAACGCCTGCTGACTGCCCTCACCCTGATCTGCCTGCCGCTCACCGCCGCGGCTGAGACCGGCCCGCTGCGGGTTGAGCTGAACAAGACCGAGGAGATCGAAGGCGGCGGCTGCCGCGCCTTCTTCCTGTTCCGCAACCAGACCGGCAAAAGCTTCGAGGGGTTTGAAATGTCGCTCGCCATCCTCGATGGCCAGGGGGTGATCGACCGGCTGCTGTCGATCGACGCCGCGCCCCTGCCCGTCCAGCGCACCACTCTGAAACTCTTTGAAATCCCCGAAATCAACTGCAGCAACATCTCGGAAATCCTGCTGCATGACATCACCTCCTGCCAGCCCCAGAATGAGGACCAGACCGACTGTTTCCCGATCTTGGAGCTTGGCTCCCGCGCTGCCGCGCCGCTGGTGAAATAAGCCATGAGCGGCACCTGGGAAATCTTCGGCACCGGCGGACCGGTGATTGCGCTGCTGGCGCTGATGTCGCTGCTGTCGCTGACGGTGATTGCGGTAAAGCTGATCCAGCTCTGGCCGGTCCGCTCCGGCCGGTCCGCGCGCGAACAGGCCCTTGCGCTCTGGAAAAGCGGCGACCGCAAGCAGGCGCAGGACAGTATCGCGGGTGGAAAATCCCCGGCCGACAGGGTGATGCGCTATGCCATGCAGGCCTTGCAGGAAGGTCTGCGCGGCCCGCTCTTGCAGGACGAGCTCACCCGCCGCGGCAATGAGGAAGTGAGCCGGATGAACGCCTTGATCCGCCTGCTGGAGCTGATCGCCATGGTCTCGCCTCTGCTCGGCCTGCTCGGCACTGTGCTCGGCATGATCCAATCCTTTCAAGAGCTTGAACTGGCGCAGGGCGCCGCCAATGCCTCGGTGCTTGCGGGCGGCATCTGGCAGGCGCTGCTGACCACGGCGGCGGGCCTGCTGGTTGCGATCCCCGCCGCCGTGGCCGCCGGGCTGTTCGCCGCCCGCATCGACGCCGCCGCCCAGGCCATCGAAAGCGCCGCCGGCCGCCTGCTGCTGATCGACGGGTCGCGCTAATACGGGAGGAGCTGCCATGAGGATCCACCGGCCCGCCCGCCCCCGTGCCCTGATTTCGCTGGTGCCGATGATCGATGTCATGCTGATCCTCCTGGTGTTCTTCATGGTGACCTCCACCTATCTGAACCTCGACATGATCCCGGCGGTGAAACCCTCCGCAGGCACGGCCGGCAGCCCCCGGACACCAGCAAAAACCCTGATGATCCGCCTCGGCGCCGATGGTGTGCCCGTCCTGCGCGGCACCGCGCTGACCGCAGATACCCTGCGCGCCGCCCTCGCCGCCGCGGTGGCCGATGCCCCCCTGACCCAGGTGGTGATCCTGCCCTCCGGCGCCGCCCGGACCCAGGCGCTGATCACCGTGATGGACGGCGCAGCACTTGCCGGGGTCACCCGCCTGCGCGTGCTGCGGCTGGAGGCGGCGCAATGAAACTCAACCGCCCCGCCCGCAGCCCCCATTCGGAAACCATCATCGCCCTGATCGACGTGGTGTTTTTCCTCCTGGTGTTCTTCATGCTGATCGGCCGGATGGACGCCACCGCGCCGTTCGATGTCCGCCCCGCCACCGCCGTCACCGGCCGCGACATGCCGGCGGGCGGCATCACCCTCGCCGTCTCCGCCGCCGGAGACCTTGCGCTCGACGGCGATGCCATCCCCCGCGGCGCCCTCTCCCCTGCCCTCTCGGCGCTTCTGGCAGACGACCCGGAGCTGCGCCTGCGCATCAATGCCCACCGCACGGCCGAGCTGCGCCGGGTGCTGCCGCTGGTGGCCCAGGCAGAAGCACTGGGGTTCAAGGATGTGGTGCTGGTGGTCACACCGGAAACCGAAGGATGATGCGCCCCCCGGCCATATGGGCGCTGGGGCTTGCGGGGTCCGCCCTGGTTCATGCCGCGGGCGCCGGCGCGCTGCTGATCTCGCTGGCGCCGGATCCGGTGCCGCAGCAGCCTGCCCCCGAAAGCAGCCTCAACCTCGAGGCCCACCGTATTCCCCGCTCCGAAGCCAGACCGCAGGCGGCTGAAAGCGAACAAGCCCCTGAAAGCGCGGCGCAAAGCCAGGGCCTTTCTGCAGGCGCCGTGCCCCAGTCTCGCGCCAGAGCCCAGGCCCCCGCGGCAGACCGTCTTGCCGCTGCCGCAGCCCCGGCGGCCAGCCTCACGGCCGCTGCCGCCCAAGCCGCCGCGGCGCTTCCGGCTCAAGTTTCTGAAAACAGGCTGGCCAGCGCTGAAGCTCCAGCCCCCCGCCTTTCTGCCGCCCGGCCCGACAGCCAGCAGGCCCAAGCTGCTGAACCTGCGCCGGAAAACACCCCTGAAGCAAAACCCGCGGCGCCGCCCGCGCAAGCCGCCGCCGCCGCCCCAATCCTGCTGGCCGCCGCACAGGACACCGCAGTTCCGCTGGCAACCGCACCGGCCTTGGTGGCGCCGGCCGCCACCGCGCACCCAACTCCGGCAGCGCTGCCGCAAACCGCGCCGGCCAGCCAGCCCAGCCCCGAGGCACAGCCCGAAACCGCCCCGCTGGCGGGCACAGAACCCCGCCCGCAGCACACCCCCGCCGCCACTCCCGATGCCCCCCGTATCAAGGCGGCGCTGGCGTTCCAGGGCGGGGCCGGCGACATTGACCCGACCTCCCTCGCGGCGTTTCAGGCGTTTGTGCAGCCCGGCGATGCCGTGGCCGAAAGCGGCCCGCTGCGCGATGGGGTTGCCGGCATCCTCGCCGCAGTGCCCTGCTCCCGCCTGCAGGTCGCCTTCGTGCCGGAAACCGCCACGCTGGAGGTCCGCGGCCACCTGCCCGAGGACGGGCTTCGCGCCCCCGTCCTGGCCGCACTTCAGGCCCGGATGGGCGCCGATATCATGGTCTCTGACCAGATGCGCCTGCTGCCCCGCCCGCAATGCGGCGCGCTGGCGGGGATTTCGGGCGTCGGCCTGCCGCAAAGCACCGACCAGATCACCAACCCGCTGCTGGTCGGCGCCGATGCCCATGCCCGGGTGCTCGACTATTCCGGCGGCGAGCGATTGTTTTTCGACCTCACCGCCCCCGATTACCCGGCCTATGTCTATGTGGATTACTTCGACGCCGGCGGCGCAGTGCTGCATCTGGCGCCGGACGCGCAGGCGCCGCTGGCAGAGACCGCCCCTGAAAGCGCCCTGCGTGTCGGTGCCAGAGAGGCCGGCGATCCCGGCCTGCAGATCACCGTCGGCCCGCCCTACGGCCAGGAAATCGCCGTCGCCTTTGCCGCCTCGCACCCGCTTTATGCGGATCCCCGTCCGCTCAGCGAACCCGCGGCCCCCTACCTTGAGTTCCTGCGCGCCCAAGTTGCACAGGCCCGCACCGAACACCTTGATTTCAAGGGCGAATGGGTCTATTTCCTGATCACCACCCATGCTCCGTGACCAACTGACTGAAAGCGCAGAACTCCCGCGCCCGCAGACCCGCGGCTGGCGCCGCCGTGCCTTGGCGGCCTTGGGCCGAGCGCTGCGCTGACCCACCATCCGCACGTGCATGCCATCGTGCCAGGTGGCGGGCTGTCCCAGGACGGCACCCGCTGGATCGGCTGCCGCCCAAGGTTCTTCCTATCCGTGAAGGTCCTGTCCCGGCTGTTCCGGCGCCTGTTCCTTGAAGGGCTGATCCGGTTGCACCGGACGAGCAAGCTGCGTTTCTTCGGAGCATTGGCGGGACTGACCGGCTCCGGCAGCTTGGCAGCCCATCCCGCGCCACTACGCAAGACCGATTGGGTTGCTTGCGCCAAGCCACCCTTCGGAGGGCCCGAAGCCGTGTTGGCCGGTCTCAGCCGCTATACCCGCCGCGTCGCGATCTCGAACCAGCGCTTGGTCAGCGCCAATGCCGGCACGGTGGCCTTCCGCTGCAAAGACTACCGCATCAGGCGCGGTGACCGATTGAAGATCATGCGCCTGCGCACGGACGAGTTCATCCGTCGCTTCCTGATCCATGTCCTGCCCTCCGGCTTCCACCGCATCCGCCACACCGGCTTCCTCGCCAACGGCATCCGCCGCGGCAGGATCAAGAAGATCAGGCATTTGCTCAACGCGGAGCCCGAACCCGGTCAGGCAACCGGTGAAGCGGCAAGCGAAGATCCCGACGGCCGGATCGTGTGCCGGCCTGGCCCCAAATGCGGCGGGGCGATGCGCATCGTTGAGGCATTCACCCGCGGCCAAACCCCGAAATCCCGCGCGCCGCCATTGGGGGAGGCCGCATGACACAGCGAAAATGCCCGGCCCGGCGATATGCAGACGCCGCACCGATCACTGCGCCCGGCCTCATGAAACAGGCACCAAAACAGGCACCAAAACAGGCTAATGGATGCGAAAAGACAAACCAACCGGCAACAACAGGCCGTGAAAACCGCCGCGCCTGCACTCGTCAAAGCGATCAGCCCCAGCGATCCGGCCAACGAAGGCTGAACTCGTAACGCACAACCCCCATAGCAACGAAAGCCGCCCGCGCTTTCCTCCTTGTCAGATTTATCGCCGCTGCAGCGCCAAAAATTCGGCGACGCGGCAGATCTCCCCGGTCCGGTCATTCACTCGTGCCAAATCAGGCTGATTCCGAACCGCACATTCGCTGGGGGCCGCTCCGACCATCGAGGAGCGGACAAAAAGGCCCTTGGTTTTTTGCTCAAACTGCAGCTTCGCCTGGCAAGACTGTCTTTGCAGCAGAATGGCTCAGCCTCTACCGAACTGATCCAAACCGTCCCTTGTCTTGAAAACAACAATGCGGTCTGGCGGAAGGGTTACAAATTCTCCTTGGTGCGCATCGGTAACAAGGCGCAGACCTGCCCCGCCGCGGAAACAGCCGACAGGAAGAACACAGCCTCCGCTCCGATAGCGCCATAGACCACCCCACCCAAAAGCGGCAAGATAAACGCCGGGGCAGTCAGCGCTTTGAAGTACCCGGAGTAGGCTGGCCGGCAGTGTTCCGGGGAAATCTCCATCAGCAGCCCGGGTACAGCGATGGTTAATCCGTTTGCGAGGGCGCCGAGCAGCAGGAATACAACCGAAAGAGCGATCAGAATTTGCGTATGCGGCATCTTCAGGAATAGCAGGGCCAGCAGAATCAAGGGGGGTGCAAGCCGCAGGATAGAGACCAGGCGCATGAGGGGAAGCTTGCCGCGCGTATCGCCCCGCCAGCCCCAGAGCAGGTTGGAAGCCAGAGCACCTGACGTTTGGGCGCCGAGAAGAAGCGCAATGTTTTCAGGATCAAGCCCCATATCCGCGGCGGCGGCCACATAGAACGGGGCCGCGATCAGCACCGCGCCACCGCTGCATTGCGCGAAGACGAACAGGCGGAAGCGGGGATCTTTCCGGAAGGCCGTGCGCCGCTCGCGGAAATTGGCCGCGAAACTCTCTGCGCCTTCCGAGATGCCCGGGCGCTCCGGCTCCCGTATTGAGACTAAGAGGACTGAAGATACCAGCATCAATGACGCCGCGATCCCGAACACAGCTGCATAGGAGACGGGGAACTCCGTGGACCTGACGAAATGACCGGCCAAGGCCGCCACTGCCAATGCGGCGAGTCCACCCCCGAAAAACCGCAGCGCCAGCAAGCGCGAGCGGCGGTTAGAGGGGACCGCGCGGGCGGCGATATCATTGCAGGGGACGCCGGCAATGCCGCTTACAAAGGCGTACAGCGTCCAGAGCGCCAGCGCCGCGGCGCCAATTGATGCCGGCCGCCATTCTGCGGCCGAGCCAAGCCAAAGTACTGTGGCCAGCAAGGCGATAGCTGCGGTCCGGCCGAGTGCTCCGGCGGCGTAGAATGGCATTGAAGCGCCGCTTCGCCCCGCGAGATAGCCGACAAAGTTCTGTGGCGTGAGCCAGCCGAGCCTCAGGATCGCGGGCACTGCGCCAACCGCAAGTGGACTCCCGGTGAGCTGGAGGATCAGCGCGGCCATGATGGTAGAACTGTCTATCGCAGCAGAACCGGCCTGAAATGCGGTCCCTGCCGCCGCCACATGCCAGAAACGCTGCCGGGGTGTCATCGCTCCGCCCAATCCGCACGGTTGGCCAGACGAATGCCCCTGAACTGTTGCAGCCGCAGCCACACCGGGAGGAAGGGGCGCGATGCGGAGGAAAATCCGGAAATTACCACGATCAATGGAAACCTCCCTTCTGCTTGCCTCAGCCTACTGTTTCCGCCAACAGGAAGGTCAATCTGCCTTCTGCTATGCAGGCTGCGCTCGCATCGGCGCCCGAAACCCCATGCCGGCTTAATACAGCCCGGCATAACGCCCAGCCTGCCAGGCAAAATAGACAGCAGCCGAGATCAGCAGCAGGCCGCCCAGGCGTTCTGCCCAACGGACAATGTGTCTGGAATGCCGGTGCTGCACAAAGCTGGCAGCGGAAGTCCCGGCGATCACCAAAGGAAGGCTGCGCGCCAGGCCGAAGACGCCCATAAGCACAGCACCCAAAAAGGGATCCGCCGTGGAAGACGCTGCAATCACGACGGGCAGCACCATTGGTGTGCAGGCAGGGCAGGTGGAAAGGCCAAACGGCAGGCCCAGTATGTAAGCTCCAAGAAAGGTCCGGGCCGACCCAGCCTCGGGACGAAGCACAGGGATACGAATGCGCAGTTTACGCCACAGCGCCAGGCCAGTAAGCGCCAGCACCGCGGCAAGCAAAGCATACACATACGCAAGAACCGCATTCAGCACGCGCATGACCGCAAGTCCAGCAAAGCCGAACAAGGCGCCAATGATGATGTCCACCGTGACAATGCCGAGCACAAAGCCAACCGACAGAACAAATCCGCGGGCGCGGCTGTTGTCCGCCTCAGACCCCGCGCCCTTTCTGGCGCCAAGCCCCGCCGCCACGGCAATCAGGGGAAACGAACTCGGGCTATGCCCATCACCAATCCGGCGAGCAGCACCAGACCGACCGCGATAAGCGATAGGCCGTCAATGTCATGCAGGAGAGCTTCAAAACCGGTCATCCGATTTGCTTCCCAATTCACCCTGCACAGCAGGAGAGCTGACCCACATCCATATCAAAGGTTTGCGCTGCGAGCTTCAGCCCCTCGACTGTGGTGAGATAGGGAAAGATCGTAGTTCCAAGTGCCTTGGCGGTCATTCCGAATTTCAAGGCCATGGCCAGAGTCTGAATGCTGTCGGAGCCTTCTGGCGCCATGATAACACCGCCCAGCAGCTGGTCTGTCCTGGCATCAGCCACCAGTTTGATCAGGCCGCGCGTGTCCCGTGCCGCAAGCGCGCGCGGCACGTTGTCGAGTGTGAGAACGCTGGTTTTTACATCATGGCCCGCGGATTGTGCTTGCGCTTCGGTCAGGCCGACGCCCGCCACCTGCGGGTCGGTGAACACAACCCAGGGCATCGTCGCGTTATCGTAAGTCTCGCTGCCGCCCAGAACCGCATTGCGGGCCGCCAGTTTCGCGCCATAGGCCGCCATGTAGACAAACTGATCGCGGTCCGTCACATCCCCAGCCGCATAGACGCCGGGGCGGCTGGTTTGCATATCCGCGCCGACAGCAATGGCCCCTCGCGTATCTGTTTCAACCCCCAGTTCCGCCAGGCCAAGCCCCTCGGTATTCGGGGTGCGCCCGGTAGTCAGGACGAGATAGTCTGCTGCCAGATCCTGCACCGCACCGTCCTTTTGCACGTTCAGAACTGCGTCGCCGCCGTCGCGGCGGCTGCCCTCATAGCTAACGCCGTCCAAAATCGTAATGCCTTCGTCGCGCAGGGTATCCGCCAGCGCCGCAGATACTTCGGGTTCGGTCTGCGGCAGCAGGCGGGAGCGGCAGGCAAGGGTCACATCGACGCCCATCCGGGACATCATCTGCGCCAACTCGACTCCAATATAGCCGCCGCCCAGAAAAATCAGGCGCTCAGGCAGATGGTCCAGCTCAAGCAGAGAGGTGCTGTCGAGGGACAGCACATCCTCAATACCCGCGATATCCGGCCGCGCGGGCCCTCCGCCCGTTGCAATGATCACCTTCGGCGCCCGGATCAGCCAGCCTCCGGCCTCGACCCCGCCCGCAACCAGCCGCGCGGGGCCTTCCTCAATATAGGTGACACCCTCGTATCCTGGGAGCAAATCGGCATATTTCTTCTGCCTCAGCGTGGCCACCAAATCATCCTTGGCCCTAATGATCGCAGCCCAGTCTGTGACTTCTGCGCTGCCTTTCAGGCCGCGAAAGCGATGCGCAGCCGTCGCGCCATGTACCGCCTCGGCGGCACGGATCATTGTTTTCGAAGGCACACAGCCCACGTTCACGCAGGTGCCGCCGATGGTGCCATGCCCGATTAGCGCCACCCGTTTGCCACCCTCGGCGGCCGTGATCGCGGCCGAGAACCCGGCCGAACCGGCCCCAATGACTGCAAGGTCATATTCCCTACTTGGCGTGCAGCAGTCGCTGTTCATTGGTCTATCCTTTCAAGACGCGCACGAGCGCCTTTGTTATGTGTTTGGGTTATGCTCCGGCGGTCTTTGCCGGCACCGGGTTGAGCCCGAAATGAGCCCGCCCCAACGGGGGGCAGCAACAATCCTCGTCACAAAATTCCGTGTCAGTTCTGCTGTGCCCGCCGCTGCCTCCGCCAGACGGCATAGGCCGTCAGGGCAAGGAAGAACGCCAGCGCGGGGAACAGAACATAGTCGATCCAGCCCAGCACCGCAGAAAGCCCCACAACGCCAAGGAGCGCTGCCAGGACTGGTGTGAAACAGCACAATGCGGCGACAAGGGTGCCCGCGATTCCAGTGGTCAGCAACTTGCGGTCAGTTTTTTCAGTCATGGTTTGTTGCTCCCAGCCAGACACTGGCCGGCCGGGCGGCCGCGGCGCACCGCACGCCGGACCAGTGTAAGAGCCGCAGCCGCCAGCCCAATGGAAATCACACCGTACCCAGTCAGCCATCCGCCCGCGGTTCCAACGAGCGCAGACAAAAAGACACCGCCGCCGCCACAGCAGATTATCACTAGCGGTGCGGCCAGGACCGCCGCAGCGAAGCCTCCCATCAGGCTGTCACGCATGGGATCAGCCTTTCTCCACTGCCGGATAGCCGGCATTTGCGGAGGCCGCCGAAATGGTTTCGGCGCTCGTTGTAGCTGTGTCAAAGACCACGGTGGCTGTCTTTGCGTCAAAATCCACCTCGACGGAGCGCACGCCGTCCACGCCTTCCATCGCGCGCTTCACCGTCACCGGGCAGAGCGCGCAGGTCATGTTTTCGACTTCGAAGGTCACGGTCTCCTCCGCAGCAAGATTTTGGGCGGCTGCGGGCATCGTCAAAGCCGCAAATTGGGCCATCCCAAGAAGGCCAAGCCCGAGAACGGCAGCGAGCAATTTCTTCATGAGATATTCCTTTCAGTAGAAGAGCGGCGCCCACAAGGTGATGGTGAGAGCTGCCACAACAAGAACCAGCGAAATCCAGAGCGCTGTCTTGGTGATGCGGGCCGAGGAGGGTTTGGCGCAGTAGGACCCCGGTTCGCAGGTGACCGGCTTGCGGAAGTAAACCTGCCGGAAGCCGGCGCCGATGAAGCCAAGCGCGATCAGGGCAAAAACCGGCTTGTAGGGTTCAAGGGCGGTCAGGTTGCCGATCCAGGCTCCCGAGATTCCGAGCGTGAGCAATACCAGCGGCCCGACGCAGCAGGCGGACGCAAAAACCGCGCCAAGCAGCCCGCCCGCGGCAAGCCAGCCTTTGCTGCTTCGGTCCACACCTGTTTCCGCTTCTCTGGTTTGCTTTTCAGCAATCCTCATATTTGTCTCCTCACAAATAGTGCTGGCACCTTGTGTAAGGCCTGTAGTAGCTACAGGGGCAAGGAGGTTCTATACGATGCCGGATCACAAAGACGCGACAGCTCTCACCCGGGGGGAGCTGGCCAAGGCAACGGGCTGCAACCTTGAAACCATCCGCTATTACGAGAAAACCGGCATGATGCCGGACCCGCCGCGCACGGCTGCGGGCCACCGCATCTACGGGCAAGCCCATGTTCAGCGCCTGCGTTTCATCCTGCGGGCCCGCGAGCTGGGCTTTGCCATTGAAGAAATCAAAGATCTGCTTGGCCTGGTCGACGGCGGCACCCAGACCTGCGGTGAGGTGAAAGCCCTGACCGAACGCCATCTCAGCGATGTACGCCGGAAAATTGCAGACCTTCGCAGAATCGAAAAAGTACTGGCCGCAACAGCTGCCCAATGTTCCGGCGAGGATGTCCCGGAGTGCCCGGTGCTGGAGGCGCTGGCATCTTGACCGGGACGTTTCTGATCTTTGCCCTGGCAGCCCTGGCGGAAATCGCCGGGTGCTTTGCCTTCTGGGCGTGGCTGCGTCTGGACCGGTCGCCGCTCTGGCTGGTGCCCGGCATCGCAAGCCTTGTGCTGTTCGCGTACCTTCTGACGCGCGCAGACAGCGCATTTGCCGGCCGGGCCTACGCCGCCTATGGCGGCGTTTATATCGCCAGTTCCATGTTCTGGATGTGGCTGGCCGAAGGCAACCGCCCCGACCGATGGGATATAACAGGAATGACGATTTGCCTGATCGGCAGCGCACTCATCCTGGTACCGTCTCGAGGTTGACTCCCGCCTCCGGGTTATCGCCACCTTGGCTGACGCATGTTGACAGCCGCCACTTGCGATGCTTGGCAAGCCAATCTCTGCTGCATGCTGAACTACTGAACCGGGCAGACCGTCTCCAGCGGCACCGGGACTGGTGTTCCGGTTACCGGGTCGGGATGGATTTCGACAGGCAGGCCATAGACCTGTTCGATCAGCTCCGCCGTAAGCACCTGCCGAGGCGCGCCATGCGCCACTACCCGGCCTGAGTTCATAACCACGATTTCATCGGCATAGCGGGCCGCCTGCGGGATGTCGTGCAGCACAGTGATGCAGCTCCGCCCCTCGCGGGCCAGGCTTCGCATCAGTCTCAACACCTCCACCTGGTGGCGGATGTCCAGCCAGCTGGTCGGCTCGTCAAACAGCATCGCCGGCGTGTCTTGGGCCAGAACCATGGCAATGAATGCCCTCTGGCGCTGCCCCCCGGACAGGGTCGCCAGCTTGCGCCCGGCGAGCTCCTCCAGCCCCATCCGGGTAATGGCACGGGCCACAAGAGCCCGGTCGGCGGCATCACCAATGCCCAGCAGGTTCTGATGCGGGGCGCGGCCATAGCCTACCAGATCAGCCACGGTGACCCCGGGCGGCACTTCATTGTCCTGCGCCAACAGGGCGAGCCGCCGGGCGAGGGCACGGGGGGACAGGCGCGCAATGTCTTCACCGCTAACGCGGATCCGCCCGCTATCCGCTTTCAGCTGCCCGGATACCGCCTTGAAAAGGGTGGACTTGCCGCAGCCATTCGGGCCAATCAGAGCAGTCAGCTTGCCCGCGTCAAAGCGCAAGCTTGCAGGGTGGAGGCGGAAAGACCGGTAGCCTGCCACGAGGTTTTCAAGCTCGATCATCCGGTGCCTCTCTGACTGCGGTTCTCTGTTACAAGAAGCCAAATGAAAAACGGCGCGCCCAGCAACGCCGTGATGATGCCGGCTGAAATCTCGACCGGCGGCGCGATGGCGCGGCCGGCGGCATCAGCGCCCGCGCAGAAGATCGCGCCGGTCAGCGCCGCGGCAGGCAGCAGCGGCCAATGGCGCCCGCCGACCAGCCGCATAGCGATATGCGGCGCCATCAGGCCGACAAAGCCGATGACCCCGACCACGCTGACGGAAATGGCGGCCAGAAGGACTGCCACGAGAAAGGCCGCTCCGCGTTCCAGCCGGTTGCGCGCCCCAAGCGCTGCCGCACGGGCGGGGCCGAGATATTGCAGGTCCAGCCGGAAGCTCAGCAGGAAAGCCAGTAAGATCAGCACAGTCAGTACCGGCGCGACAGCGGCAAGATGCGGCCAGCCGCGGCCCCACAGGCTGCCTGTCAGCCAGATCATCGGCGCTGAAAACTCAGGCCCGGTCTGGGTGACCAGCAGAAATTCAACCGCAGCATCCAGCGCAAACCCGGTTGCAATTCCGATCAGGGTCAGCCGGGCGGCATCCGTCTGTCCCCGGCTGGCCATGATCCACACCAGACCGCCAGCCGCCAACCCTCCCGCTGCTGCCGCATAGGGGGCCAAACCGCTGGCATGAGCGGGCAGGATTAACGTGCAACCAAGAACCGCAAAGGCGGCGCCTGAATTGATGCCGACGATTTTCGGGCTTGCCAGCGGATTGCGCAGCAGCGACTGGATCACCGCCCCGGAGACAGCGAGCGAAGCACCAGTAAGCGCAGCCAGAAGGGTACGGGGCAGACGCAGGTTGAGGATAATGAAATCCTGACGGGGCCCCTCAAAACCAAACAGCGTGTTCCATAGGACGCTGGCAGGGATGGGAACTGCGCCGCTGGTGAGGCCGAACAGCACGGCAGCAGTCAGTACAAGCGAGAGAAAGATCAGGGGGCAGGAAGCCCGGCGGCTGCCGAAACGGTGATAGGATAAAGGATCAGCGAGCATTGCCTGCTCCTTTGCCGCTGAGAACTGCCGCCAGAAGCCAGGGTGCGCCGATCAGGGCCACAACCACGCCTACCGGAATCTCCGCCATGCCTGGCCACAATTTCGAGAGCGCATCTGCCCAGGCCATCAGCCCGGCTCCCAGAAGTGCGGCCAGCGGCACCAGCCGGCGGTAATCCGGGCCTGCCAGGCTTTTCGCAAGATGGGGCACCACCAGTCCGGCAAACGCGATGGGGCCGGCCACGGACACGCTGACCCCGGTCAGAATGGCTGCTAAACCCGTGCCGGCGGCCAGCGTGCGGCGGGGGTCTGCGCCCAGCCCGTGACTGGCGGCCTGTCCCAGTGCCATCAGGTTAAGCCGGTGAGCCAGGGCGAAGGCTGAGCCGCCGCCTGCCACCGCGACCAGAGCCAGCCGCACCACAGCATCCATCCGCACCCCGGCGACATCGCCGACTGTCCAGCGCACGATCTGACGCGACACGTCGTCCTCCAGCGTATAGCCGAGCCGCACTGCGGCAAACCCAAGTGCGCCCACGGCAATCCCGCCCAATATCAGCCGCATCGCATCGATACGCCCGGAAAATGCCCCCGAAATGGCAAAGGTCAGAGCTGCCGCGGTAAGGGCGCAGAACGTCGCCAGCAGCGGCAATGGCACCGCCGCAAACCCGGGAGCCGCCACTCCCAGCACGATCCCCAGCGCCGCCCCCTGGTTGATTCCAAGCAGGCCCGGCGAAGCCAGGTTGTTGCGTGTCACCGCTTGCAGGAGCAGCCCGGCCACCCCGAGATTGGCGCCCAGCAGCACCGCCGACAGGGTGCGCGGCACTCGAATATCGCGCATGGTCTGTTCGGCCAGTGTCGCCTCAGCACCCCGGAACAAACCTGACAGATCGGCAAGCCCGACATCACTGCGCCCGCCTGTGGCCAGCGAAAGCCCGGTGCCTCCCGCTAAGGCTGCACATCCGGCCAGCACCCAGAATACCCGGTCCCAGCGGACCGTATGCTTTTCGCCGGCCTGAATCACACAGCGGGCCCCGTTCACTGGAGCGACTTTGCGATGGCCAGAAGATCTGCTGCGGACTGTTCGGCGGTCAGCATGCCCCGCGACCGGGACCAGAGATCGGAGGAAACATCAAAGACATTTCCATTCCGGACCGCTTCAAGCTGTTGCCAAAGTGCTTCGGACGCCCAGGCCTGATCAATCGTATCCCCCTTGGCAGGTTTGCCCAGGATCAGAATGGCGGGATCGGTTTCCGATAGCTGCTCAAGCGTTACAGTCTGGTAGAGAGCGCCGTAGGAGCTGCCCTCGGTCTCTGGCCCGGCTGCATCGAAGCCGAGAACGTCCAGCAATGTGCCGGCATAAGATTGCGGGCTGTGCAGCCAGAGCCCTCGGCTGCTTACGACCCCGAATTGCGCGGGGCGGCCATTGGCTGCGGCCGCGATTTGCTCACGTATCGCGCTCATCCGCACAGCGTGACCGGCCTGAAATGCAGCCATTTCCTCGCCCCGGCCTACCGCTTCGCCGATACGGGCAGCCTGAGACAGCACATCCTCGTATCCGCCAGTCAGGCTGTCGTAGAAGATCACCGGAGCAATCTGCTCCAGCGTGCTACGGATTGTGCCATGCCGGGCGGTGTCTGCAATGATCAGATCAGGCTGCAGCGCGGCAATCACTTCCAGGCTCGGGGTTTTGCGGGTGCCGACGCTGGTCCAGCTGTCTCCGGTCAGGTCCCGCAGCACAGGCTGGATGCGCTCCGGCTTGTTGTCATCCGCGACGCCCACCGGTTTCAACCCGGCCGCGGCCAAGGCATCGAGGAAGGAGAACTCCAGCACCACGATCCGTTGAGGCGCATCCGGTACATGTGCCGTGCCAAGCGCATGAACCACTTCACGCGCCTGAGCGGCAGCAGCGGCGAGACCAAGAACGATGGCAAGAATGAAACAGCGCATGTAACCGGGACCATAGCTCGTTTGCATATCTGGCTCGCCGGAGGGCTGGCTGATGGCTGCTGCAGTTACAGGCAAGGCCATGCGCCGTCAAAGTCTTTTTGTCAGAAATGCGATTGTTCAGAATATCCGCGGGTTCCACGGCCATTAGCAGCCTGCAAAAAAGTTTTTTTGTCAGGATTGACGGCGCGGGGGCTGCCACCTATGAGAGCCGGGACCCAGCCAAGCGGCAGTCCGTCAAGCCCGGTTGCATCAGGACCATGTGAACCGCGGCGAATACAGCCAAACAAAAGACAGAGAGACCTGCCGGCTGCCCCATGCTCACGGGTACCGGCTGGCGCAAAGAATGCGCTGATCAACTCCTGCAAGCAGTTCTTCCGGATGCGAATTTCGATCGGGACGAGGAACACGAAAATGCGAACCACTCACGCAGGAAATACTTACATACGGCCAGAGCGGTCTCTTGGCTCGCCAGTCAGCACCTTGGGACTTCTGATACTTTCAACCGCAAGCCTGGGGATGCCGGCGGCTCTGCATGCGCAGCCAGCCAATCAGACGGACGCCGAAGTCCTCGAACTGGAAGCAATAACTGTCGACGGTAGCTGGCTCGGCGATTCCACGGAAGCAGAGGTCAAGCGTTACCCGGGCGCACGTGATGTCCTGTCCGAAAAAGACCTCCATGAGCAGGCGAACCGGACGCTGGATGATGCGCTGCGCAAGGTTCCCAGCGTCCGTGTCGAGGACGAGACCGGCACCGGCGTGCTGCCCAACATCGGGATCCGCGGCCTCAACCCGCTGCGCAGTGAGCGGGTCATGATGCTGCTGGACGGTATCCCGCTGGCGCTGGCACCTTACACCGGGACCGGGCTCTCGCTGTTTCCGGCAAGCCTGGAAATGATCGCCCGGGCAGATATCGTCCGCGGCGGCGGAGCTGTCCGTTTCGGTCCGAACAACGTCAGCGGCGTTATCGACCTGATCAGCAAGCCGATCCCGCAAGAGGTTTCCGGCACCGCCAAGCAGAAATTCATCGTGGATGAACGCACCGGCAACCTTCTGAGCGACACCTACTTCCGGTGGGGCGGCTTCGTGTCCCCGGATTTCGGTCTGCAAGCGCAGGTCAACGCAATTACTGGCGACGGCGGCCGGGAGCATTCCGGAACCGATGTCCTGAACGTGATGGTTGATGGTGAGTGGCTGATTGATGACTGGAGCAGCCTGAAAGGCCGCCTGCAGTATTACGATGTGGACGCGGAACTGCCCGGGGCGCTGTCGTCGCAGGCCTACGAACAGGATCCGAGCCAATCAACGCGCCCGCATGATGCCTTTGATGCAAAAACCCTGCGCGCTTCTCTGACCTATGACCGCCAGATCGGAAGCAATGGGGAATTCCATTGGGTAAATTTCGCGCATAAATCGGACCGAACCTTCGATTTTGGCCAGCCGTTCGACCCGGACACCCCGGCAACTGACGTGGCCAGCAGCCCGCGCGAATTCACAGTCTACGGCACCGAACCGCGCTACACAAATCTGTTCCACACCGGATATGCCTCGCACAAGCTGGTGGTCGGCGCCCGGTACGTGCGCGAAGAGGTCGATTTTGCCGTCGACCGCACCAATCTCACCACCGGCACCACCACGGCCGCGCGGGACTGGTACTTCAAAACCGACGCCTATGCTGCTTACATCAGCGACACGGTTTCACTGATGAATGACCGGCTGGAGATCACCCCTGGCCTGCGCTACGAGTCTGTAGAGACCGATTTCAGCGACCGCATCAACAATACTGCGTCGGGCAACCGCACCACCGAACTCCTGCCCGGCCTGGCGGTTGGCTTCCAGGCGGCGGACAGCGTCTTCCTGTTCGCCAATGCCAACAAGTCCCTGCGCGTTCCGCAGGTGGCGCAGGTGACCCGCGGCGCGCCGGTCAGCAACGAACTGGCGTGGAACTACGAGCTGGGGATGCGCTATGAGCCAACCTCGGACATCAGCCTCAGCGCTGCGCTGTTCCGGATCGATTTCTCCGACCAGATTGAGTTCGACCGGGCCAGCCTGCAGTTCCAGAACCTGGGCGAGACCCGGCACCAGGGCGTTGAGCTGACCGCCGCGTGGCAGCCCTATACGGTGCCGGGCCTGTCGCTGAAGGCGAATTATACATTGACCGATACCGAGCAGCTTGCGGGGCAATTTGCGGGCAACGAAGTGCCTTACGCCTCGGACCATCAGTTCAATGTGACGGCTGAATACGAATTGGACAGCTGGGCCTTCGGCCTCAATGGCCATTACCGCAGCGCTGCTTTCAGTGACGCCGCCAATACCCAGGTTGAAACGGCCGATGGCTCGGCGGGCCCTCTGCCGTCTGCCTGGGTGTGGAACCTGCAGGCGTCCAAGGACCTCGGCGTTTCCAACCGGAATGTCCGCCTTACCGCAGCGATCAACAACCTCTTTGATGAGGACTATTACACCCGCGGTGTTGACGTGAGCCCCATCGGCCGAGTTGCCCAGCCGGGACGCAGCTTTGTTGTTGCCGTCCAAGCTGACTTCTGATCAGCGCTCCAGGCAAAAAACGCACCATCGCCGGCCAGGCCGCCGCTTTCCCATTGTTCGTGGAATCCGCGCCTGGCCGGCGCCTCTTGATCGGTCCCAAACTCATGTTCCCTGACGGGGAACAGTGCCGGAAATCAACCTTCGGAACTCTTGGTCGTCAGCAGCCTATTTCCAGAAGTTGATGAAGCGGCAATCAAGCTGAAGGTTGCCATTCTCACAGTGGCCATCACTGTTAACGCGATCCAGCGACGGCAGCACATTGGCGTCGCTATACGCGCCTTGTCTTTCTGGCCGCAACTGAACCTAAGCGCGGCCGCGCGATTTCGCGGTCCTTGGCAGCGGTGCGGCGCTCGCCGCGTCCCCGCCGCTTACTTGTCCCGCTTCAAAGGAAAGGCAACGATCTTGGGATCGTTGCCCATCTGCTCCGGGCGCCTCCCTGCCTCACCCTGAAAGTTCACGTTTAGGCCGAGCGTAGTGTCCGGCCGCTTAGAATTCCAGTTTGCCGGATGCTACGAAAGGCAAGAATGCCCGCGTAGTCAATGCTGCCGGTCAATGCTCCATTTTCGCTGTCCGTTCTCAGGAAATACGCAATTGCTCTCGCCGTTATTCACGTCCAATGGCTCATGCCGCGGCCGCAAGACCTCGATATTTCTCAATTTGAAAGAAGTTTGAAGGATTTAGCCGTGTCCAGCCCTGACCGGATCAGAGCCGCTTTCAGGCAGCAGGAACAGGAATTCTGGGTAAACTTTCCGATATCGGCCGGTTAATTGATCTTCAATGCTTACTTTTCAGAATGGAAATTCAGTTCTAGTCTGCCAGAAGTTGCCGCAAGGGCTTATCAAAACAACAAAACTCCGGGCCCCAAATGACAAAGCAGCGAGTCACTCGAAAATATCTCCGGCTGCGCAGCGGCATCGCCTTGGCGATCTTGCTGGCTGCCGCAGTGGCCGCATTCTGCGTAACCTTGTCCGGGCAAAGGAGCGTAGCCCAGCGGGCGGAAAACACCAGGGTGCTTGACCAGCTTCTGGTCTCACTTGCCGAACTGTCGCTGGCGTTTGATGAATTGAGGGACGAGCCGGGCAGCCAGAAGGCGCTGATCGCGCGCGGGCGCATCCGGCGAAGCGCAAGGCCCGCGGCAGACTCGCTTACAGAACTCACCGGCGCCGGCGCACTTGCTGCATTTTCGCCGCAAGCGCAGGAAATCCTGTCCCAGCCAACGCTGAACCCAGTATCCGAACTCGAAGACATCGTGTTTTTGACCGGGGTTTTGACAGACCCCGCCGGAAACCGGGACGCCGCCGCTGTTTCAAAGGCTGCGGCGCTGGCTTCGGACCTGTCCAGACGGCTGCTGCCGCTGTTCATGAAGGCCAAGGAGGCCGAGGCGCGAAGCGGCCGGATCGCGGCTGAAACGCAGCTGATTTATGCCCTGGTGGCTGTCGCCATCGGGGCAATTGGCGTGTATGTCGCCGCCCGGTTCGTGCATGTGCCAATGGAGCGCTTCATCATCAGCGCTCAGTCGGAGATCGAGGCGAGCCGGCGCAAGGCCGAAGCTGCGTCGGAGGCGAAGTCGGTGTTTCTGGCGACCATGAGCCACGAAATCCGGACTCCGCTGAACGGTGTGCTTGGCTTGGCGGAGCTGCTGAACGATACTGAGCTCGATGACAGGCAGCGGCACATGATCCGCATGATGATCATCAGCGGCAATTCCCTGCTGAGCATCATCAATGACGTCCTGGACCTGTCCAAGGCCGAGGCCGGAAAGCTGGAAATGGAGGCAGAGGCGTTTAACGTCCGCGTGCTTTGCCTGGAGGTCATCGACCTGTTTTCCGCGCGGGCCCAGAGTGCGAATATCGACCTGAATTTGAGCGAAAGCACCGATGTGAACAACTGGCACGTGCTGGGATACAGCACGGCGATCCGGCAGATTGTTGTCAACCTCATCAGCAATGCGCTGAAATTCACCGAGAACGGCTCGGTGGAAGTGAAGCTGCAGGAACTGCCGTCAGCCCAGGACGGCACACGGGTGATCCGGGTTGCCGTCAGGGACACCGGGATCGGGGTCCCGCCGGAAGCCCAGGAACGGATTTTCGAACAATTCGCGCAGGCCGATGCGACCACGACCACGCGGTTTGGCGGAACGGGGTTGGGCCTCGCCATCACAAAAAATCTCACCGAAGCGATCAGCGGCAGGATATCGCTGCAAAGCGCGGAGGGCGAAGGTTCCGAATTCACTGTGGAGTTCCCGGTCGAAAAAGTTCCGCCCCCCGCCGAAGTGCCCGAGCCCGAACCGGCCGGCGCCTCGTTCAGCAAGAAGGTGCTTGTCGCTGATGACAACCGGGTTAACCAAATAGTCGCGGGCAAGATGCTGGAGCGTTTGGGATGCACCGTTATAACCGCAGGGAATGGCGTTGAAGCAGTTGAGCTGGCCCGCAGTTGGGCACCTGATCTGGTGCTGATGGATGTTCGGATGCCGGATATGGACGGGCTCGATGCCACCCGGGCGATCCGGGCGAAGGAGCAGGAACTGGGCCTGGAGCCGGTGCCGGTCATCGGCTTGTCCGCCAACGCGATGAGCGAACAGCGTTCCGAAGGCCTGTCTGCAGGCATGAACGACTACCTTGCGAAGCCGGTCAACAAAGCGGCGCTCGCCGCTGCCTTGACCCGTCTCTGGCCGGAGGAGGCCGGCATAACCCCTGAAGGGAATGCGAAATGTGCCTGAAATCGAAGATTGCCGCAGTCGCTGCTGCCGCGGCCGCACTGGCAGCCCCGGCGTCAGCGGACCACGGTCAGGTGCGGCTGTACAACTGGAGCGGCTACATCGATCCGGAAACCGTCGAAGGTTTCCAGGAAGCCACGGGTACTGAGATCGTGCTGGACACCTATGGAGATGCCGACGAGGCCGAAGCGCGGCTGCTTGCCCGCGGCACCAACTATGACTTGGCGGTCGTTTCCTCTGAATCTGTCGGGCGCTTAACGGAGGCCGGGGCGATCCGGAAATTCAGCTTGTCTGATATTCCCAGCGCGGCCGCACTCGACCCCCAGCTGATGCAGATTTTCTTGGCATCAATGCCGCAAGCAGAAGGCTACGCCCTGCCGTACCTGTGGGGTACTACCGGGATCGCCTATGACCGCAACGCGGTGCTAAAGCGCTTGCCTGACGCACCGCTCGACAGCTGGGCACTGGTGTTCGACCCTGAAAATGCCAGCAAGCTCGCGGACTGCGGTATTACAATTGTCAATTCTGTCGAGGAAGTTGTGGCCGCCGCGCTCGCCTACCTTGGTCTGAACCCGCAATCGAAATCGGAACAGGATCTTGAGTCCGCATTCGGCGTGCTGTCCGCCATCGCGCCTTATGTCCGCTCTTTTGATTCTTATCAGTATGATGCGCTGATGGACGGCGAAGTCTGCCTGGCAGTCGCCTGGAGCACGGAAGGGCTGGCCCCACTGCTGGAGCAGGAAAGCGACAGGTATCACTACGTGATGCCGAAGGAAGGCACCAATTTATGGGCAGACCTGTTTGTTATCCCGAGCGATGCCAGCAACCTTGATGCATCGAACCAATTGGTGAATCACGTACTCCAACCGGAGGAGATGGCACGGGCGACGCTTTTCACCAATGCCACCAACAGCGTGCTGGCCGCGCGCGCAGAGATCGGCGATCCCAGTTACGAAATTCCTGCGCTGACTCTGCCGCAAGAAACCCGCGACAGGCTCTATTTCGTCAAACCCCGCAGTGGCGAGGAAAAACGCGGCCTCGACCACCGCTGGAGGCTGCTTCAGATCGGGCTGTAGCGGCATCGGGCGTCAGCGCAGTGCGCTGAGAATCTTCACAGAAGCGAACATGGCCTCGGCGGCGCTGGCCCGCCGTACAGGCCTTTGGCATCAAGGTTCCCGGAGGCAATAAAGCTGCCGTTGGAACGAACGCAGCGAAAGGTCGCTTCGTCCGCACTGTGTGAGTTCACCGGCTCCAGAACCTCGCGGCCGCAGCGAACGGCAGAAACGGCGGGCTGCACCGCAGCACAAAACTTCGGCTGGCTACGTCACACGGCCGAGTTTGCAAAGGGCGCTTCCTGCGCTTCTCTGACCTTCGAGCGGGGTGCAGCATCGTCCTGGCAAGCTGAGCTCGCCTAGAGGTCCGCTCTCGGGAAGACTGGCGGGATCCTTCGCGCCTGCAGCGAAGGCATCGCTGCGCTTCGTGCGAATGGCCGAATTGGGCTGGCTCGAGCCGGTCATAGTGGGCCTGGGGCAGGCTCGTGTTGGTTTTTGGCGCTGCGGTGCCGCAAGGCAGCAGTGAGCCCATTTTATCTACCGAGCAGATGCAGCATACTGCGTGTGAAGCAACAATACGTGAGAAGGGACGGCCCAATCCAGACCTTCGTTGATCGGTTCAATGCCGCAGTGAAACTTCACAAAACCGGTCCTTAGCTGCAGGTTCGAGGTTAGCGCAGCGATTGGCCTCAGTAATCTGAACAACGAGATTGACACTACTTTGCAATCGCGCCCGCCTTCGGTGCTGCCTGAGGGGATTCCTTGGAATTCCAGTCGAGAACCCATTCCTGAAAGCTTATCATAGCCGGTGTGGGAGGTTTGTGAGCAGGGTATGTCAGCCAGTAGCGGCCGGTTTCTATCTGAACGGGAAATGGTGCGACTAGCCGCCCAGTCTCCAATCTCTCGGCAAACATTGCCGGGGAAAGCAGCGCAACTCCCGCCCCATTCTCGGATATGTCTGCCATGGCGATGGAGCTGTCAAATATCGGGTCGCACAGGTTGGGGCAGGCTGTACCGGCTTTATCAAACCATGCGGGCCACTCATCCGCCCGATAGGAACGCAAGAGAACGTGTCCGTGCAGGTCGGCAGGCTTCTGCAGATATTCTGCTAGCCGTGGAGAGCAAAGCGGCGTCAACGGTGCTTCCATAAGAGGAACGGTCTCCATCCCGCTCCAGCGCCCGGCGCCGAAACGGATTGCCATATCCAAGCCTTCCTTGGAAATATCCACCCGGTTGTTGTTGGTCCAGATGCGGAGGTCGATCCCTGGGTGGGCGCTGCGAAAGGCAGCCAGTTGCGGCATCAGCCACCCGACGGCAAAGGTCGTGACAACCCCCACATGCAGCGTCTCCTGGTACCGTCCGTCCAGAAAACCATCGAGAACCCGCCCAACCCGGTCGAGGCTGTCATTGATCACGGGGAACAATGCCATGGCCTCATCCGTCAGGAGCAGGCCCTTTGGCGTCCGGGTGAAAAGCTGCACTCCAAGCAGGTCTTCCAGCCCTTTGATCTGATGGCTCACAGCTGCCTGGCTGACCCGCAGTTCAATAGCCGCTTGGGTGAAACTCCCCTGCCGCGCAGCGACCTCGAAGGCGCGTAAGGCATTCAAAGGCAAGTTGGGACGGTCCATGCGGTGGCTT